>JBBRVA010000115.1:0-13832 GCA_038247295.1 Caldilineales bacterium
CAAAAGACAGGCATTCGGTTGATATAGGATCAGCATATTCCCTTTACTGAGCGCTCACCTACGAAACATGGATCTCTTGATGTCCCAGCGCCCACCACTCCTCCCCTACCTCGTCTTAATCGGGGGTGTCCTGATTGTCTCTACCGCTTCGATCCTGATCCGCCTGGCGCAGCAGCAAGGCGTTGGCTCGCTGACGATTGCGGCCGGGCGATTGGGGCTGGCGGCCTTGCTGTTAACCCCGCTAGCCTGGGGGCGGGCAGGCAAAGAATTGCGCACTTTGTCGGGTCGTGACTATTGGCTGGGCGCTTTGTCGGGGCTGTTCCTGGCCGTCCATTTTGCCACCTGGATCAGTTCATTGGCCTTTACCTCGGTGGCCAGCAGCGCAGCGTTGGTCTCGACCAATCCGCTGTGGGTGGGCATTGCTTCGCTCGTGATTCTGAAAGAGCGAAGCAGCCGCGCCACACTGCTCGGCGTCGCCTTGACCTTCGTCGGCAGTTTGTTGATCGTGCTCAGCGATGCCAGTGCCACCGCGCAGACCCAATTTAGCGCGCCGTTGCTCGGCAACAGCCTGGCGCTGATCGGCGCCGTGGCGATGACGGGTTACTTCCTGATCGGGCGCAGCATGCGCCAGCGGATCTCGTTACTGGCCTATATCTGGCTTGCCTACACCAGCGCCGCGTTTTTTCTGTTGCTCGCCAGCCAGTTCAGCGGCCAGAGTGTGGTGGGGTTGACGCCGTTGGCCTATCTGCTTTTGCTCGGGCTGGCGCTCGGTCCGCAATTGCTTGGCCACACGAGCTTTAACTGGTCGTTGCGCCATTTGTCCGCGACCTTTGTCGCCGTTGCCCTGCTCGCCGAACCGATTGGCTCGGCGCTGTTGGCCTGGCTGATTTTTGGTGAAAGTTTTGCCAGGGTGCAACTGGCCGGCTTTGTGCTCTTGCTGGTGGGTATTTATGTGGCGGCGCGCAGCGGGACTAGACCAGGGTGAGGCTGAGATTCAGGCGGCGGCGCGGCCATATGCGCGCAAAGTGAGTGGCAAAACCTGATTGGCTGACAAAACTTGGATCACCGCGAAGAACGCAAAGGGGAAAAGCCTGTTTTTCTTCGCGCTCTTTGCGTTCGTCGCGGTAGAAAATTAGTTTTGTCAGTTAATCAGGTGGCAAAACCTGAAATTTAGGAATTGTCAGCAGCGCTCATGCGTGCTATACTAGCTTGGCAATTATCTAGGTGCAGGAGAAAAATTTTATGACCGAACAGACAACGCAGGATGCTGTCGCCGAAATCTGGAAACTCTTCAAAGAGACAGATGTCAAGTTCAAAGAGACGGATGCCAGGTTCAAAGAGACGGATGCCCGATTGGATCAGCGCTTCAAAGAAACCGATGCGCGCTTGGACAAACGCTCTGCTGAAACTGATCGCAAATTACGCCAGTTGGAAGGTCTCTTTAGCAGCCAGTGGGGACGCTTGATCGAGGCATTGGTACAACCCGCGGCGCTGAAACTTTTCCGCGCGCGCGGGATCGACGTGCATTACACGTTTCCGCGTGCCAAAAGCCAACAGAATGGCTCGACGTTGGAAATCGATCTCTTGCTGGAAGATGGGGAGATTGTCGTCGTCGTCGAAGTGAAAAGTGTGCTGCGTGTGAGTGATGTGCAAGAGTTTTTAGAAGACCTTGCCGCTTTCCCCGCGTATTTTCCGCGCTATCAAGGCTATCAGATCTATGGGGCCGTAGCGGCGCTCAGTCTGGATGAAAACGCCGATCGATACGCGTACAAACAGGGGTTGTTTGTACTGAGCATGAGTGGGGAAGGCATGATCGAAATTCGCAACGACGACAAATTTCACCCCCAAAATTTTGGGTAAGCCAGCAAGTCGTTGAAAACACACGCGCTCGACTATGATCCAACCATTACAAAGCAGTGAACAATTCCTCGCCGACGTTGCCCAGGCTCGGCACCAACTCAACACCCTCCACCTTTGGTGGTTGGGCCAAAGTGGTTATTTGGTGCAGTGGCAAGGTCAACATCTGCTGCTCGACCCCTACCTCTCCGACGCGCTGACCCACAAGTACGCAACGACTGACAAGCCGCATATTCGTATGACAGCGCGCGTAATCGCGCCGGAAAGGCTCGATTTTATTGATGTCGTCACCTCCAGCCACAACCACACTGATCATCTGGATGCAGAGACATTGCTGCCGCTGCTGCGCGTCAATCCGGCCCTGCAGATGGTGATTCCGGCAGCCAATCGCGCCTTTGTCGCCGACCGGCTGGGGATCGACCTGGCGCAACCGATTGGTGTGGACGCTGGTGGATCGGCGGCGGTTGGCGCGTTTCGGTTCCACGGCGTACCGGCGGCGCACGAACAGATCGAGCAAGATGCAGCCGGCCACCACAAATATCTAGGTTACGTTGTCCAGGTTGGGCCGTGGACGATCTACCACAGCGGCGACACGGTGTTGTACGAAGGTATGGTCAAGCAACTGCGCCACTGGCCGATTGACGTGGCGATCTTGCCGATCAATGGGCGTGCGCCCGAACGCCGTGTGGCGGGCAATTTGGATGGCCCCGAAGCTGCGCAATTGGCCAAAGCGATTGGCGCCAAAGTGGTGATTCCTTGTCACTACGAAATGTTTGAGTTCAATACCGCCTCGCCCGCCGACTTTGTCGCCACCGCCAAGCGCATCGATCAACCCTACTGTGTGCTGCGCGCCGGCGAACATTGGCACAGTCAGACTGCGTAATCTCCAACTCCATTATTATCTCCACCTGAAATTATGCTCATTCCTCACGCAATTCTATATGGCGCGGCGCTCACGATTATCGTCATTACCATCATTGGCGTAGCGATAGGGCGCTACCCAGTGTTGCGTATGAATCGCGCCACGATTGCCCTCAGTGGCGCAACGCTGTTAATCATGATCGGGGCGATTTCGCTGGACGAAGCCTACGCCGCGCTCGATCTGAACACCCTAACCTTGCTTTTTGCAATGATGATTCTGAATACCAATTTACGCCGCGCCGGTTTCTTCCAACTAGTGGTCGAGTGGGTATTGCGGCGCGCCCACACACCCCGCCAATTACTGGGGCTGATCATCATCGCGGCCGGCGTTCTATCCGCCCTTTTTCTCAACGATACGATTGTCCTGATCTTCACACCGCTGGTATTAGAACTCTGCCGTGCGCTCGATCAAAAACCGTTACCCTATCTGATGGCGCTGGCCACGGCCAGCAATATTGGCTCGGTGGCCACCATCACCGGTAACCCGCAAAACATGCTGATTGGCATTTCATCCGGGCTTTCCTTTACCCAATTTACCGCGGCCTTAGCCCCAGTTGCACTTGGCGGCATGCTGATCATCTGGTTGGTGATTGTGCTGGTCTATCGGCAGGAATTTGGCAACGCACCTTTTACCAAACCACTGGCCACACCTAGACGCTATTATCGGCCGCTGTTGCGTAAAAGCATGCTTGCCACCGGGTTGATGCTAATCGCGTTCCTGGCTGGCATGGAGATTCCACTGGCAGCGCTGGCGGCGGCTACGATCCTATTGATTACACGCCGTGTCAAAGCCGAAAAGGCCTTTAGCGAAGTCGATTGGTCGTTATTAGTATTCTTTGCCGGTCTTTTTATTGTCACCGGCGCGCTAGAAACCTTGGGCGTTAGCGAGCAGTTGTTTGCCTTGGCCCAGCCGCTGGCGCAACAAGGTGTAGCAGCCCTCACGGTAGTGGTCGCGATCCTGAGCAATCTGATCTCCAACGTGCCGGCCGTGTTGCTCTTCCGGCCTTTTGTGCCACAGTTTCCCAACCCAACCCAAACCTGGCTGACCCTGGCGATGGCGACGACATTGGCGGGCAATCTCACTCTGCTCGGCTCAGTAGCTAACTTGATCGTGGCCGAAAGCGCACGCCGCCAGGGTGTACATCTTTCCTTTGGCGAGTATTTAAAGGCGGGTGTGCCGATTACACTCTTAAGCCTTGTTTTCGGCGTCCTATGGTTGACGTTCCTGTAATCGTTGCCCTCAGTCGCCACAGGGCGACTTTGTGCACATAGCTGCGAATTTATTCGCCCGCGGCAAAGCAACGATTTGAAAAATCGTTTTACATGTCCAGTGTCCAAGATCGTTGGACTTTTGTAGCTACCTCGGTTAACATAGCGGTTTATAAGTGCAGAATAAATATTCTGGTTCAGTTCAGCAACGGGCTACATTCGTTGTCAAGTCTGATGCTTGCAGTTCGTAGCACCTCTCCCCAACAGAAAGGCACAAAGAATGGATGCTCTCCACAGGGTTGCAGCCCAGTTTACACCTGCTAGCACGGTAAAAATGGTGCAGCCCTATGGCGCGGGTAATGTCAATGACACCTTCCTTGTCACCACCAGCGACAACGGATCCAGTTCAATTGGCCCGCGCTTTATTCTGCAGCGCATCAACACGC
The DNA here is from genome assembly GCA_038247295.1 of Caldilineales bacterium. Lineage (GTDB taxonomy): Bacteria > Chloroflexota > Anaerolineae > Caldilineales > Caldilineaceae > JAPLGZ01. The sequence goes on from JBBRVA010000115.1 coordinate 4,434, forward strand.
ATGTCTTTCGCCAACCAGCGCTGATTGTGGCCAATATGCGTACCTTCACCGAACATGTGCGTGTGCGGCTAACCCAGGAAAATGCCAAGCGTACACGCTGGGAAGTACCAACCGTGATCGCCACCCTCGCGGGTCAAGATCACTTTGTTGATCAAAGCGGCGCGTTCTGGCGGGCGATCAGTATGATCGAAGAGGCCAAGACCTACCCGAGCATTCGTGACGCCAGCCATGCGCGTGAATCTGGCTATGCCTTGGGGCGCTTTCAGAGCCTGATCAGTGATCTAAGTACCGACCAGCTTCACGATACATTGCCCGGTTTTCACATTACACCCCAATATTTGGCCCATTACGACACTGTACGGGCGCAGACGCAAACGTACGCCCATCGAATCGCGGCGCGCGCCAAAGATGTCGAGCATTGCTTCCACTTTGTCGAGCAGCGGCGCGCTCTGGCCACAACGCTAGAAGACGCGCTGGCACAAGGCAAACTGACACTGCGCGCCATCCACGGCGACCCCAAAGTGGACAACATTTTGATCGACAACCAGAGCGGTGAGGCGATCGGCATTATCGACCTAGACACCGTTAAGCCAGGCCTAGTTCATTACGATATCGGCGATTGCCTGCGCTCCTGCTGTAATCTAGCCGGCGAAGAAACGACCGATTTGGGTGCGGTGACCTTTGACGCCGAACTCTGCCGGGTAATTTTGGCCGGTTACTTTGAAGAAGCCCGCCATTTCTTCACCGCCGATGATTATGCCTATCTCTACGATTCAATCCGCCTGATTGCGTTTGAATTGGGGCTGCGCTTCTTCACTGATTATCTGGCCGGCAATGTCTACTTCAAGGCTAAACATGCCGAACACAACCTAAACCGGGCGTTGGTGCAGTTTAAGTTGGCCGCCGCCATTGAAGCGCAGGAGCAGGAGATTCGACAGATTACGGATCGGGTAAGATGATGCCGACCTATGGTCGGACGATGAAAAGATGACGGCTTGACTGAGCTCGCCGAAGTCAGAATGACAAGACGTGTCCTGAGCGTGTCGAAGGATGACAAGATGCAAGCAGATTTGGGCCCAGTAGTCGTCAGATAGTGCCATCACTTACCAATTACTACTTACCAATTACCACAACGAGGACACTATGCGTTTAGGATTAATGATCGGCTACTCCGGCGCCAAAATTGAAGTGCCGCTGGCCATGATCCAGGAAGCGGACCAACTCGGCTACTATGCCGTCTGGACAGCAGAAGCCTACGGTTCGGATTGTGTGACGCCCCTGGCGTGGATCGGCGCGCAGACGAAGCATATCCATCTCGGCACGGCGATTATGCAGATGCCGGCGCGCACCCCGGCCATGACGGCCATGACGGCCATGACGCTCGATCAGCTATCGGGCGGACGAATGTTGCTGGGGCTAGGCCTGTCTGGCCCACAGGTCGTCGAGGGATGGCATGGGCAGGCGTACGGCAAGCCGCTGGGCAAAACGCGTGAATATGTCGAGATTGTACGGGCGATCTTGGCACGCGAGCAGCCGGTGGTCCACCAGGGCGAACATTATCAAATTCCCTACCAAGGGGCGGACGCCACGGGGCTGGGCAAACCGCTCAAGAGCATCCTCCACGGCCGCCGCGATCTGCCCATTTATCTGGCCGCGATCGGACCCAAAAATGTCGAGCTGGCCGCTGAGGTGGCCGATGGCTGGTTGCCGATCTTCTTCTCCCCGCGCCATTATGACACGGTTTTTAAAGCCAACGTGGCGGCAGGGTTTGCCAAAGCCAGCCCCGGGAAAAGTATGGCAGGGTTTGACATTGCGCCCTCGGTGCCGGTGGCGATGGGTGATGATGTAAACCAGTGCCGTAATACGATCAAGCCGTTCTTGGCGCTTTATGTGGGTGGGATGGGGGCAAAGAATAAAAATTTCTATTACGATCTAGTCTGTCGCTATGGCTACGAAGCCGCCGCGGCACAGATCCAGGCCCTCTATCTGCAAGGTAAGAAGTTGGAGGCAGCAATGGCCGTGCCCGACAAGCTAGTCGATGACATCGCACTGTGCGGCCCCAAGGCACGGATTGCTGAACGCCTGGAATTATGGAAGCAGAGCCCCGTTACCACGCTGAATTTAAACACCCAGGATAGGGCAACGATGCGCACGTTGGCCGAGCTTGTGCTTTGATCACACGCAAGCTCACCCCAATTCTTTTACACTAACTTGTGCTGGATGCGTCGGCTTCGGCATCGAATAGGTTTGAGCGGCTTGTAATTGCCGCTCAATCTGAACAACTAACTCATGCAAGCTAATCGGCTTTGTCAGGTAGGCCGTCGCGCCAGCATTGAGGCAGCGCTGCTCATCGCCTTGCATAGCAAGGCCAGTGAGAGCAATGATTGGTTTATCATTCCCCCCGGCGCGCAATTGGCGAATGGCACTGAGCCCATCTAAGACGGGCATCTGGACATCGACCAAGAGCAAGGTAGGGTTATATAGTTCTGCCATATCGATCACGGCTTGGCCGTCCTGCGCCTCGACAACCGGATAGCCTTTATATTCTAGAAAATCGACCAGGGTTTTGCTATGGGGAAGAGATGGTATAGGAAAGTTTAAAGCTAAGTCAGTCAGTTTGACGCGAAGGGAACATCCTCAAATGCGGCTCTATTGGGAAGAGCCGCATTTGAGGATGTTCCCTTCACTTTTCGTCCCGTTTATTCGCCGGCATGCAAGATCTGCCCATCCGTATATTCCACGGCCGTGAGCCCTGCCCGCTTGTTCACGGTCAAGCGTCCAGGGGAAGATGCGATAAAACTGCCGGTGGTTGGTGAAACGTCGCCATAGTCACGCCCAACAGCGATCGTAATATATTTGTGACGTGCGTAGCAATGATTGGTAGGATCGAGGGCCAACGCTTCCATTTGACCACGTTGCGCACCTGGCACCAACACTTCTACCCAGGCATGCGACGCGCCCTCACCAAGGAGATGACCCGACACATAACGGGCTGGCAAACCGGCGGCGCGACAAATTGCCAACATGATGTGGCTATAGTCTTGGCAGAGCCCAGCGCCGAGCGCCAGCGCCGCTGCCGCCGTCGTGCTGACAGAGGTCACCCCGCGCGCGTAGCGCATCGCCTGGTAAGTCCAGGAATTTATATTTTCTGCCAGTTCTACCGGATCCTGATATTGTTGGCGGAGTTCATCTGCAACAGCAGCCAGCTTAGTATCCGCCATTGTCAGCCGAGTCGGCATCTGGTAATGGTCGGCCTGTGCCGACGGTGTCAAGGGTGGAGCACCTTCCTGAATGCTCTGCTCGACATGGGTCCAGACTTCAAAATCGAGATCCGCCGCCACTTCGGCAATATGGATCTGAAAGATGCGATTGCCAAAAGCATCGACCTCGTTGCGTTGGGATAGGATTGGGGTCGATACTTGGAGTTGATACTCTTGTAGCCGTTGCCCGCCATGCTGATCCGCCGGCACAACAACCAGCCGATGACGCAACTCGCGCGCGGGGCGAGGATAGGTGTAGTGAATACGTTGATGAATCAGACAGCGCGTGCGGCGAACACGTGGCCATTCTATGTTGCGATGGTCGATAAACCGCAGCGAATCTTCGGCGGATTTTGTATTGTTACTTAAAAAACTCAATCTTTACGCTCCTTATTACCGCACCCAGTATACCGGACTTTCCGGTCAGGCTCTAATTTGGCGATGCTTCAGCCAGCAGCGGTATTGTCAGATCAATGCTTCAGCGCGCGGATTAGTTCCCGTTTCTGGTGCGGAGAAGGTTCTTGGCAATCGAATAATCACGGGGAACAGGGAAACAGGTACACTCCTTGTCTACCTGTTTCCCTGTTTACTTAAAACGCAACCGGCAGTGTTTCCAGCCCACGCAGCACATAATTATCGCGGTAGACGGGCGTAGTCGTTGCTAAGGCCAAGTTTGGCATCCGCCGCAGCAATGTTTCGAACGCAATCTGCCCTTCCAAACGGGCCAAGGGTGCGCCCAGACAGTAATGGATGCCGCTGCCAAAGGCGAGATGTGGGTTATTTTTTCGTTGGATATCCAGGCGATCTGCGTTAGCAAAAACTTCGGGGTCGCGATTGGCCGCCCCCAGCATAAAGCTAACCTGCTGGCCCTTGGCTAATGTCTTACCACGTATGGTCAAAGGCGCCAATACAATGCGGCTAGTCATCTGGACAGGGCTGTCGTAACGTAACAATTCTTCAACCGCCGTCCGCAGCAATGTGGGTTCCTGACGCAATAGTTGCAGTTGCTCTGGGTGTTGCAACAAGGCCAGCGTGCCGTTGCCGATCAAGTTGATCGTGGTTTCGTGGCCGGCCACTAATAAGAGCGCACAAGTGGCATAGAGTTCAGATTCAGTTAGATGTTCGCCTGCTTCTTCCACAGCCACTAACGCGCTCAACAGATCGTCGCGTGGCTCGACGCGCCGTCGATCGGCTAGTTCGCGCAAATATTCGGTAAAAGTGGCCGCCGCAACCGTTGCCCGCGCATAGACAGCCGGATCCTCGGTCAGATCCAGGCTGCGGGCCAGAGCGTCGGACCATTCGTGGAAAGCATCCCGATCCGCTTCGGGAATGCCCAACATTGCCGCAATTACCGTCACTGGCAGCGGATAGGCCAGATCAGCAATCAGATCCATGCTGCCCGCCGCTTGCACTTGATCGAGCAGCCGGTCGGCAATCGATTGGGTGACGCCACGCAATTGCTCGACCATGCGCGGGGTAAAAGCTTTGTGCACCAATCCGCGCAGCCGGGTATGATCGGGCGGATCCTTGAAAAGCATCCACTGACTTTGCATCGCGAAAAGCGCCTGCTGCGTCGGCGATGGTTCACCCATCGAGCCGTGGCCCAACCGATTGTCGCGCAACAGTTCGCTGCAATCGTCGTGGCGGGTCAGGAAGATCACATTCCAAGTTTCCCAATGAAAGACCGGTACGGCACTGCGCAACATGTCGTAATAGGGATAAGGATTGCGCCGAAATTCGGGTGAACGCGGGTCGAATTGGGGGATCATAGGGCAAAGGCTCCTTTTGAATGATAAGTAGTAATTGGTAAGGGGTAATTAGTAATTGGTAAATAGCATCAGTCCTGCCCATACAACGACTTACTAATTACTATTTACGACTTACCACTCTCTCCCACTAATTTCTCCAACCGCTCCACCAGCCCAGCCAGCACACCAAAGGTTTGCTCGACGGGTTCCGGGGTGGTGAGATCAACGCCGGCCTGGCGCAGAGCATCGAGCGGATAGAGTGAGCCGCCCGCCTTAAGAAAAGTGTGATAGCGCTCGACCGCGCCAGTTTCGCCATCTAGAATCTTCTGGGCTAGGGCATGGGCTCCGGCAATGCCAGTGGCATATTGGAAGACGTAGAAATTGCTGTAAAGATGGGTAGAAAATTCAGCCCAGGTGATGCCGGTACGGGCGCGATCGAGCACGACATCATCGCCATAGCCTTCGGCAAAAAGATCGGCCATCAACCCGATCAGGCCGTCGGCGGTCAGCGACTGGCCACGTTCGACACGCTCATGAATTTCCAACTCGAAGCGGGCCAGTGTAGGCATAATAAAGAAGTAGCGATGAAAATTGGCCATTGCCTCTTCAATAATTGTGATCTGGAAGTCGCGATCCGATTGCGTAGCGAGCAGATGGGCGCGCACCATCGCCTGGTTGAAATTCGACGCCACTTCGGCGACAAAGAGTGAATAGCGCGAATAGATTTGCGGCTGTGTCTGCCAGGTGTAGTGCGAATGCAGCGAATGGCCGAGTTCATGGGCCAACGTGCTCAAGCTGAAGAGATCGTCGTTGTAGCTCATAAAGATGAAAGGGTGCGTACCTGGACCACCATACGAGAAAGCGCCGGCCCGCTTGCCCTTGTTCGGGTAGATATCCACCCAACGCTCTTGCAAGGTGCCACGCCGCAACACATTGACATAGTCATCGCCCAATGGGCGCATTCCTTCGGCAATCCACTCGACCGCTTGCGGATACAGCACCTCGATCTTGGCCGCGGTCAACGGCGCCTTGATATCATATTCGTGCAGCGCATCCAACCCCAGGGCGCGCCGCCGCACCTGCCAGTAACGATGCCAGGTCGGCAGATGTTTACGAAAGGTGCTAATCAGGCTATGGAAAACTTCGGTCGGGATATTGTTTGGGTAGAGCGAGGCTTCCAGCGATGAAGTGTAGCGCTGGGCGCGCGCCCGAAAGACATCTTGCTTAACGCCGGCGCTGATACAGGTTGCCATCGTGTTTTTATAGGCCAAATGCGCGTCGGCATAATTTTCCCAAGCAGTGCGCCGCAGCGTGCGGTCTGGATCAGTCACCAGCGCGCCAATATTGCCCTGGATAATCTCGACTGGTTGGTCACTAGCGCTGCCCTGCGCCGGCGCAACCCGCAGATCGGCGTTCGCCAATACACCGTGGATACTGCTGGCGGTCTGAAAGGCATCGTTGACTTGACCTAGCAATTCCTCGACTTCAGCCGAGCGCACATGCGGCTGCAAGTGTTGCAAGCGTTCGAAATAGTGCTGATAGAGCCCTAGGCGCGGTTCGCGCGCCGCCCATTCAAACAAGCAGTCGAAGCCGATTGCCATCAACTCTGGATCGGCGAAAGCCAGCGCACCCTGCACTTGGCTAGAAAGCGTGCTGGCACGGCCCGTGCGAGCCACAGATTCCTGGTTGTTCGTATCCACGCTGTACTCGAGCGAGGCATACATGATCACACGCTGGATATCCCGCGTGATCGCTTGATAAAGTTCCAGCCAATCGGCCAGGCGATCGGGGCTATCCCCCAGATGGCCTTGAAAAGTCTGGACAGTAGGCAATTGGGCGGCGATCTGTTCGCAAGCGGCTTGCCAAGCGGCCGGGGTGGGGAAAATCGAGGCGGTATCCCAGGTGTGCTCAATAGGTACTTCGCTGCGGGTCGGAATGGTTATTTGTGACATCCTTGTCTCCTCTGGGTAGATTTTGAATAATCGAAGATGCTACCACTGGCGCGGTTTGTGGTCAAACGGACAACCTGATGAGGCGTATAAAGTAGACAGGGAGACAGGTGATGTCTCCCTGTCTACGCAACGCCCTTAAGCCAGAGCATGTCGATAGGACAATGATGCGCGCCCCGGCGTGCGGGACGCCGGCTGTGGGGCTTGGGACGAAGCCTACTGACAGGATCCGCGCGCTGGCGTATCATTAACGCATCAAAACAAAATTAAAATCCTACCGCGCCCATGGGTGCGGTGGGGTGCGCGCCGTAAAGATGATTCAACAAAATGCGAAGCTTCTCTAAACAAAATATCCTATCCTCGTTGCTGATCCTCGTTTTGCTAACGGGATGTACGGGTCAACCCCCGCAACGTTTTGCCAGCGCCAGCGTTGTCCAGGCATTAGGCAGCCTAGACGACACAACCTTTGCACGGGCCACAGCACCGATGGCGTTCAACTTCCCCCAAGATCATGGTCCGCACCCAGAATTTCGCACCGAATGGTGGTATTACACCGGCAATTTGGCCGATGAAACGGGCAACCAATTCGGGTACCAATTAACCTTCTTTCGCAGTGCCTTGGCGGCAGAGATGCCGGAACGAACTTCGGATCTGGCCACCAATCAGTTTTATATGGCCCACTTCGCCGTTACCAGCGGCGTCGCTGAAGATCACTTGAGCTTCGAACGTTTTAGTCGGGGCGCCGGCGGTTTAGCTGGGGCACAGAGTGACCCAGTCTACGGGGTTTGGCTGGAAGACTGGGCAGCCAAGACGCTTGACTCTGGTGAAATTCAGCTCTCTGCCAGTGCCGAGAGCAAGGATGGACCTGTTGCGCTCGACCTAACGCTGCGTGAAACGCGTCTGCCCGTCTTGCACGGCGATACCGGTTTGAGCCAAAAAGGGCCAGAACCAGGCAACGCCAACTATTATTATAGCTTGGTCAATTTGGAAACAACCGGCCAAGTTACCTTTGCCGGTCAACAGAGCAGCGTTACGGGCCTCAGCTGGATGGATCACGAATTTGGCACCAGTGCGCTGAGCGGTGATACCAAAGGCTGGGACTGGTTTGCCGTGCAGTTAGACAACGGGGCAGTTTTTATGTTTGGCGAGTTCCACAATGGCCAGGGCGGTGAACGCCGTGTTTACGAAGGCACCCTCCTTTATCCAGACAATCGCCAGGTGAAACTGGCGCAGGGCGACTTTGCACTCGAACCGCTAGCCCAATGGACCAGCCCGCGCACGAACATTACCTATCCATCCGGCTGGCGAATTCGCTTTCCAGCCTACAATATTGAGCTTACAATTGAACCGTTGATTGACGATCAGGAGATGGAAGTAGCCTTCATTTATTATGAGGGGGCGACAATCGTCCAAGGCACAATGGATGGCATGCCGGTAGGCGGGCGGGGATATGTCGAGCTAACTGGATATGGGGATAATCCTAATGAGTATCAGCGCTAGAAGGGAAGACGAACGACGACTGGCGTTCGTCATTCGTCATTCGTCTTGCGCTCCAACCATTCACGCGCCAGGTGTAGAACGCGTTTTTCGCCTTCAAAGGTGAGCAACTGGGCAGCTTGATCGAGGGTAAACCAGCCTACAGCATCTACCTCATAACTATCGCCACAGAGTTCTCCCCCCACCACACGTAAGAGGTAAAAATCTACCTGTTTATGCACCAACTCTGGCACCACTTTGCGATAGGTGTCCCAGTACCAATATTCGATCGTCTGCAAAAATGCCTGGTTAGCAGTCCGCAACCCGACTTCCTCTTCCACCTCGCGGATTGCCGTCTGGATCGATGTCTCGCCGGACTCGAAAGTTCCCTTCGGCAATTGCCAACGTTCACCGCCATGCGTGGCAATTAATGCCACCTCAATCTCGTTAGACCCGGCCACGCGCTGATAGGCAACCCCTCCTGCCGAGTGATCTTTGCGGGTTTGCTGCCAGTTTTTTTTCGTATTAGTGCTGATTTCGGGCAAAAAGTGGCGATGCGTGTTCACAGACGAGTCTCGTATTGCGTGTATTGTGTAATACATACGGCATATTGCGTAAATGCCAGGTTATCCTGTCATCTTGTCATTTATCATCTTTTCATTTATCATCGTTCGACCGTAGTTGGCATCTCCTGTCATCTTCCCCCTATCGACTACCAATGACGATCTGCTGACTGACCAGCCAGCGGCCCATCAGCTACAGCAGTGGCCAGCGCAAGCGCCACACGCGCCCAGTTGTCCGGCGCTTGCGCCACCAAGCGGGCAGGCAGAAAAGCCGGCGTCATAAAAATCAAGGCGGCGCCCAGCTCGCCCACGGTCCAGATCGAGCGAGCACGCGCGATGACGACAAAAGTTTCCATCCACTTGTCTAACAGCACCAGCCAAGCAGCCAGTTCGGGCGCCTGGC
>JBBRVA010000116.1:0-13821 GCA_038247295.1 Caldilineales bacterium
ATCGGCTGACCGTCTACCAATACTTGATCATGCGGATCGACGGCAACACCGGCGTCGATTAACACTTCGCGCGGCGTTTTGCCCCAACTGGCGATGGCCAGATCGCGTCCATCGGTCAAAATCCGCACCGGCCAGGCTCGATCGACCCGAATGCGCAGATCCGACGTAATCAGTGTGTCGGGATCGGGCGTTACGCGATCCAAAGGCCGCAGTTCAATGCCCAGATCGATCAGCAAAGCGCCCACAGTGCGCCGGTGGGTAGAGATGGTTTCACTCACCCCATCCACCATCACCTGCACCGGATTCGCCGTAATACTCCACAAGCTGCCAAGCAGCAAAATCAAAGCACTGCCAACCGCCCCTATGGTTGTCATGCGCACGCGTTGATAGCCGCTGCTTGCTTTCAATCGCACAATCGTACTTGTCGCCATGGGGTAATTGTAACCAAAGCAGAGCAGAATGCCAAAGGTTGAGACGCAGCGCGTAGCATCAGTTTTTGGTCTCAGTCGGCGATGTGATAGCATTTTCAGATAATGAATGCCAATGCGCCACTTTCCACGCTACAATCGACCCGTTCGCGTGCCCTTTTACTCATCGGCTTGCTGCTGGCGTTTGCGCTGCGCCTCTATCACTTGGGCGGCGAATCGCTGTGGTACGACGAAACCGTCAGTGCGGTATTGGCCGAGCAATCACCTGCAGCATTGATCGCCCACACGGCGCGCGATATTCATCCACCGGGCTACTATTTATTGCTGCACGGTTGGCAGCGTCTCACCCATCCAACCTTGACTCACGGGCTAGAATTTCTGTATGCCTGGCCGAGTTTATGGTTTGGCGTTGTGATCGTGGCGCTACTTTACGCATTGGGACGACGTTTCTATGGCGCCAGCAGCGCACTCACCACCCTTTGGTTGGCCGCGATCAACCCGTTTCACCTCTGGTACAGTCAGGAAGTGCGCATGTATACCCTGGGCGCGAGCCTGGGGTTGCTCTGTTGGTGGGCGTTGCTCAAATTTTTCGAACAGAAGCAGTGGCGAGCGCGCATTCGCTGGCTATTTGTCTATGCACTGTGTGGGGCAGTAGGTCTTTACACCCTGTACTATTTTCTCTTCACATTGGCAGCCTTAAATCTGATTGCACTTAGTATATTTTGGCGTAAACGCCACCAAGTTGATGTGCGACGGGGTCTGGCTTGGCTAGGCGCCCAAGCATTGATTGTCCTCTTTTATGTACCCTGGTTGCCCACCCTTTGGCGGCAAGCAACCGATCCGCCGGTGCCGCCTTGGCGCACAGCGTGGTCAGATTGGCCTAGCTTTGCGCAGGCGGTGAGTGAAAGTCTGGCGGCCTTGCTGGTTGGTCAAAGCCCACCGGGTCTGCACAATTGGCCTTGGGCCTTGTTAACGGTCAGTCTTGTTGCTATTTTTTACTACACAAAAGTTCAGTCTACAAAAACAGTCCAAGGTCGTGCACAACCGCCGAATAACTCGTCCGGCGCCAGCCTGCTCAGCTATCTTTTTGTTCCGATCGGGCTTATTTACCTGCTTACGCTTGTGATCACGCCCATCTACCATGTGCGCTATCTCTTCGTCTATGCCCCACCGTTCCTAATTCTGGTGGCAGAGGTAGTCCAACAGATGCGCCGCTGGAAGCGCGGGCTTGGCACTTTGACCACGCTGCTCTTAATCACAACTAGTGGCTGGGGGCTGCTCGAGTTTTGGTCTAACCCGCTTTATCGCGCCGATGATCATCGGGCGGCCGTGGCGCAATTGGCCCAACAGTGGCGACCAGGCGACCTGATCCTGGTCAACGCCGGCTGGGTCTACACGGCGCTACAACTCTATTGGCCGACCACATTAGTCGGCGCCGACGCGGCCCTACCGCCACCGATCAGCCGGATCGAACGCATCACCGATTATGCGCAGAAGGTAAAATCCGCAGCAGGCACCAAAACATCGACAGAGCCCACAGTGACTGTGGTCCGCACGGGTAGTATTGATGGCGCTGCCAGCCTGGGCTGGGGCGATCCGAGCAGTGATTTTTTTGCCATGCCGTCAGAAACGATCACCAGCACCTTAGCAGGAATCGCCAGTCACCATGCGCGCATCTGGCATTACCGGCTCTATGACACCGTAAATGACCCAAACGGCTTGATCCGCACCTGGTTGGATGCCAATCCTACACGCGTGCTAGATATACCTTTCTCCGGCCGCGACTACTTACGTCTCCAACAGTACGCAACGAAGCTGGAGCAGGCACTTCCGTCTGGGCAAGGCTACACATTTGGTAACACCATCCGCTTGCTGCCGGATCCAACCCCAGCTACGGTGGCAGCAGGAGAATTTCTCTATCTTTCAACCAGGTGGCTAGCGCTGCCCGATATCGGGGCAGCGCTAGCTGGGTTGAGCATGAGTTTGCGGCTCTACGATGCAGACGGTCAAATGGTGGCACAACAGGATGCCACGCCTGGACAAGCAACCAATACCTGGCAACCAACGATGAGCTACACTGTACCGTTGGCCTTACCGGTGCCGGTGGCCACTAAACCGGGTACGTATGAATTGGCGCTGATTGTCTACGCAGCAGATACCGGCACACCACTCCTGTCGGCCCAGGCCAGTGGCGACGGGCGCATCAGCCTGGGCGTGGTACAGATAACGCCGGCGCGCCAGCCACCAGAAATCAGTGATCGGTTGGCGCGCTTTGATTATATCGATCTCGTAACCGCGCAAATCAGCGCAGCGCGTACATCAACCGCCACGCCCATTAATCTACGCCTGATCTGGCGACCATGGCCCAACGCCTACCAGGAAACTTACCTGGGCATCCTTGAGCTGCGCAACGCGGCCGGCACGGTCGTACAAAGTTGGAGCGACGCCTTGGGCGGCTGGGATTATCCCAGCGGAAGTTGGCCGGCGAGCATTCCCGTACAAGAGTGGCGTACAATCACAATTGACACGTCGATCCCAACGGGTGCGTATCAACTGACGATACGGTTAGCGCGCAGCAGCGATCAGCAATTTGTACCCGCGCGTCAAGGCTGGTGGCCGCTGGATCAGGCGTTTGTGGTGATTGGTAATTTAGCGGTGGAGTAAGTGGCGAACTGTTATCTATACAACAACAGTTACACAGAGACCACGGAGGAGACACAGAGACCGCAGAGAAAAGCCAGATAAATTCCAACTGAATGCATGGCTCATTTTGAAACACTCTGTGTCCTCTGTGCCGCCTCTGTGATCTCTGTGAACCGTTTTTCAGATTATCTTCATAACGTAAGTTATGATTTCTCTAGCGAGCGATGATGGGGGCGTGTAACTGGTAACTGGCGCACAGGAGCGTGATGGGGAAATTACGGCTGATGGCTGGATTTTGTTGGTCATTGGCAATGATTTGTAGGTAGGCCTGCTCGAAGCTGGCCGTGCGCCGGGTTGGATCAACGGTTAACGTGATTGCAGCGGGCACCGTTGTAGTCGGCGAGGTGGCGCTGGTAATCCACGGGACATTCGAACCCCACGTAAAATCAGTGGGTGCACTCGTCGCAGCCGACATTTGTAAAAGTTGAGCGTCCGCAGTTAGCACAGCTTCCGCCGCCGGCACTGGACCAGCGAGCACTTGGGCCGTAAAATTGTGACGGAGCGGTTCTTCCACTCGAATATCAACCGTGAAGGGCGCCTCTGATCCAGGGCAGGGGTAGACCACATTCGCAATCGCCGCCGGGCTAGCCACCACAGCGCGGCTCACCGTAAGCGACAACGGGATCGACAATGGCGAATTGCTGACACTGGCGCTACTCGACGTGACCACAAGCTTTGTCGTGTGTTGACCTGCCGCCAAGCCAAAGGCGTCCAGGTTAACTTGAACCGTGGCCGGCGTCTGACCACTAACAGACGTAACCGTAGCCCAAGTGGGGTTGCCTTCTAGCACAATGCTAAAGGCCAGCACATCACTAGTGCCACCATTGGTGAGCGTCAGATTTACCGTCTGCCGATTGCCCGTATTCAGGCTCAAATTTAGCTCACCTGGCGCAGCGGCCAGAAACGGCGCATACGAAAAGCCACTTTGATCAAGCTCGGCAATCGCTACGCTGCGTGCATTCGTGTTAAAACTAACCTCATTAAAATTAAGCGCACTGTCTATGTTTGGATAGATGCGGATCCGGTTGTTACGTATGATCACCACTTCTTCGCGCCCATCGCCGTCAATATCGCCGCCGGCGCCGGCCTGATAGCCGTTGTCACCGTCCAATCGCACTTCCACCGAACGGGCATCGTCGCTGCCCCGATTGCGCATAAAGAGATGCGGCTGCGTGGTTTGGGTTGAGGCCAAGTTGCGCAATAGAAAGAGTTCGTCGTCGGCGCTGCCATTTACATTGGCAAAAAAGATCCGATGGGGCGCGGGGTTGAAATATTCACCATAAACATCTTCAAAATTGTCATCCTTGTCATCATCGAAGCCCAACACGACCAAACTATTACGTCTGGGATCACTGTTGCGCACAGCCGCGACGGTGTTAACTTCGCCAGGGCGAAATTTGCCTAATGCTACCGATTGCCAGGTCAAGTCATTGCTTTCATTGTTATAGAAGCGCACCAATTTTGTTTCTACACGAAAGATATCTAAGGCACTCGTTGGGCTAGCGGCATCGATCAGTGCGATATCGGCGCCGGCCCGGTTGTCGATGGGGCCAATACTCACCTGCGTCCACGCTTGCTCCGAGTCATAAGGCTCGACCAGTGGTTGCCAGGTGCGACCATCGAGTGCGTCCGTCATGCGCAGTGTGACAACGCGGGTCTTGTCGTTGGGATCTGGCCTGTCGGCAGCGTTGAGTTCAAAGACGTAGAGCAGTTCATCACCTGCGGTGTTGACGGCCAGGTTACCGGTCCCGACCAGGGTCGGTTTGCCCGGCACGGTTGTTTCATAGAGCGTGGCCCAGGGAATACCGTTGATAGTTTGCGCCGGATCGACAGCGCCGCTCGTGACAACGGGGTCGTAGATAGCAAGTTTGCCCGTGGTGGCATCCCCGCCAATCGCCACAATCTCGGCATCACCATCGTTGTTAAAATCACCGGTGGCAAAGTCGTACCAGCCAGCTGTCGGGCTGACCCACTCTATCAGCGGGCTGCTGCCAATGCGCAGCGGATCCAGCACGCGGATAAAGCCCGCGTCGTCGATAAAGATGATTTCGGCATCCGGCGCAATCGGGGTTTGGGCGTAGGCAGGTCGAGAAAATGGATCGAGGGCGAGCCAGTATAGAAAGAGCAATAGACTGACCAATAGCGCGCTAGAGGCGAACCGCAGCAGGTCGAAGCCCACGCTATTTTTTTTATTTCCAGCTAGATAAAGTTTCTTCACAGTTGGCGATAACACGCGCTTCACAATAGACGCAATTCCCTACACCCTATTGTACCACAGGCGCGCAATGACGCAGTGCATAGACCGTGGCCATTCACCATCATTAACACCAATGAAATTCTCCCTCTACCCTATGCCTTGCCCAACACCGCCGCCAACAAGGCCATGCGAATGTACATACCGTTGCGCATTTGGCGGAAGTAGGCCGCGCGCGGATCGTCATCGACCGCGTAGCTGATCTCGTTGACACGTGGCAATGGATGCATCACAATCATCTTCGCTTTGGCGCGCCGCATCAAGGCTTCGTCGACCACATAATCGTCTTTCACGCGATCATATTGCGCCAGATCGGTAAAGCGTTCTTTTTGCACCCGCGTCACGTAGAGCACATCGACGCTATCGATCACTTCGTGCATATCTTTTGTCATGTGGATGGTATGGCCAGTAGCGCGCACAACATCGAGCACATCCTCGGGCATGGGCAGCAGGTCGGGATGGACAAAGACAAATTCGACGCCGAAATTGACCAGCAATTTGGTCAGGCTGTGCACCGTGCGGCCATACTTCAGATCGCCCACCATCGCTACTTTTAATCCATCTAACCGGCCTAGATCTTGGACAATTGTAAAGAGATCGAGCAATGCCTGCGTGGGGTGTTCGCCGACGCCATCGCCGGCGTTGATGATCGGCTTCTTAGCATAGTGCGCGGCAATCGCCGCTGCGCCCATCTCCGGATGGCGCAAGACGATCAGGTCGGCGTAGCTTTCCAGTGTGCGGATGGTGTCGGGCAGACTTTCACCCTTGGTTACCGAACTGTACTGCACATTGTTGATCGGGATCACCTGGCCGCCCAGCCGCAACATGGCCGCCATAAAGCTAGAGCTGGTACGCGTGCTCGGTTCGTAGAAAAGGTTGGCCAGGATTTTGCCATGCAACAGATCGGCGCTGCCAAAACGCTCCACCAGCATACCCATCTCCTGGCCGACTTTAAAGATGTAGTCGAGCCGCGTCCGATCAAACTGGCTCACGCTCAAAATATCTTGACCATAAAAACCATTGTCGGCATAGTCGGCGGGGACGCGGTTGACTTCTTTGGTTGTCATCATAAAGTTTTTCTCACTTTTACCTGGTTGGTGTTTGAAATAATACTCGGCCACTGCCTGGCGCGGCCAGCATTTGTCCAGTTTGATAGACCAGATGCCCGCGCAGGATCACCTGCTCGACGCGGCCATAAACGGGCATGCCAGCAAAAGGTGTCCAGCCGACGCGTGTCTTCATCATTTCATTGTGCAAAGTGTATTCGGTATCCACCTCCACATCAATATAGGTATCTGGCTGCGCGGGTAGCCCGTAGATCTGCTGCGGTGCGGTCAGACAGCGTGCGATCAATCCGTCCAGGGTCAAGCGCTCAGCATGGACGGCCGTGAGCAAAAGCGGCAGCATTGTCTCTACGCCCGGCACGCCTGGCGGCGGTGCAGATGGGGGCGGATTGACACAAATGCCCTTTTCTGCCAACGTGTGGGGAGCGTGATCGGTGGCAAAGATATCGATACTTTCCAAATTTTCCCACAACGCCGTCACATCGTCGGGGGTGGCCAAGCGGGGACGCATATCGCCCAGCGTGCCCAGACGCGGCAGATCCTCGGTGGAGAGAAAAAGATGGTGGGGCGTTGCTTCGCAGGTGACAGGGTAACCACGTTCCTTGGCGCGCCGGATCAATTCGATCTCGCTGCGCCGCGTCACATGCACCACATGGAGGGGAGCGGCGTAGAGATCGCTTAGCGCCAGGCAGACAGGTAGCATCAGCTCTTCGGCATGTACAGCAATCGGGCCGATGCCTTGCGGATTAGCGGCGGTGCGATAGCCTACCGTCGCCGCCTTTTCTGCCCAGGTACGAAAGAGGCGGTGGAGCAGGGTCAGGTCATCGATGCGTAAACTGCCGAAGGTGTCGCTGACATAGATTTTCAGCCCGCACGCCTGCTGAGCTACCGGCAGATAGGCATCCACTTCTGTATTGGTCGCGCCGACAAAGATCCCAACATCACAAACCGCTTTGGCCGCCGCACGTTGGATCTTCTCTTGTAAACGTTCGGGCGTAGAGGTGGGTGGGAGCGTATTCGGCATATCCAAAAGCGTGGTTATGCCACCGGCCAACGCCGCAGCCGTACCACTATAAAAATCTTCCTTGTGCACATACCCCGGCTCACGCAGATGCACATGCGCATCGACCAAACCGGGCAGTCGTACCGTTGTCATCCTGTTCTCCAATCACCTGTTGGCAGTGGGTTGTGAATAGTCAATGTCATTCAACTAAGAAGGCACCTATCATCAATTATCAATAAATAGTTGTGGGTGCACATAAGGCAATCCGAGAGACCACCAAACTTGTCCATTGTAGCCAACGGAGCGCAAAGCGCCAAATAAAAGTAGCGATCAGTTACCAGTAATCATTGGCGTAGCGCTGGCAATACAGGCCGATGCAGTTGACTGAGAACATACGATAAGCGCGCAATTTCACACGATACGCCTGCCTGACTTAATTTGGCTTCAAATTGGCTTCAAATTGACATCGCGTTGTCAGGCAGTTGTCGGCAATTTACAGTATAATAAGCGCTGGTTATCTTTACTCGTTTGCCCATCTGTGAAAAATGTGTAAATACATTATTTTGCCAGCACGCGAAACATCAATGTAGACACTTTTCATCGATGGCCTACCCGTTCAATTCTATACAAAGGACTATTTCATGCAAGCAATTCGACGCCCGCAAATCTCGGCGCGCACCATGATCGTTGCGGCAATCATTTTTATTGCCGCTATCTTTGTCTTTGTTTTTTCTAGCCAGTTTTTCTATTTTTTGGAGAAAGTCGATGCCCAGGAAGTCGGTGTCCAATTTCAAAGTGGACGCATCAAAAATATTGTGGGGCCGGGCATTTACAGCGATGTTGGCTTGTTCGTAGAGATGAAACGCGTCTCCAGCCAGGCTGTACCCTTTTCCATCGTTGATGAAGAGTTGATCACGGCGGACAAACAGCGCATTGGCTTGGTGGTGACGGGTGATATTTTTCGCCCTGGCCTCAGTCACAAAGATCAGATTGAGCAGCTTTGGGCGCAATACAACCAACTCTACACCGACGATGAAGCCGCCCGCGAACGGATTGGCAACCGTGCCAAGCAGGCGATGAAAGTTTGCGTGGGCGACCGTAACTTCAACGAAGCGGTGATCGGGACGGCACGCGACGAGTTACGCAACTGTATCGATACCGAGTTGGACAAGTTGGCCAGCAATTTTGGCCTTTCGGTGCAAAATGTGGCTGTGCCGGATGTAGTCGTTTCGCCGGAAGTACAGGCCGGCCTCGACGCCATTGTCCGCCGCCGCTTGGAAACTGAAGCGGCCGCCCAGGAAGAGTTGAAAGCCAAAGCCGAGGCAGCCGCCGAGCAGGCCCGCCAAGAAGGTGAAATTCGCGTCGCCCAGAGCCGGATCCAAGAAGAAGCGCGCCAACAAAAGCTGCTGGCCGATCTGGATCAACAAAAAATCGTCGCCCAGAAGGCCGTAATCGAAGCTGAACGCGCCAATGAGCTAGCACGCGTCGAAGCGCAACGAGCCATCATCGAGGCCGAGAAGTCAAATGAACTTTTCGCAGCGCAAAGTGATCTGGAAATTCAGACGATTGAGGCTCAGGTGTCGGTCGAGCGCGCCAAAGCTGATGTGGCCACCGAGCTAGCCTTGGCCGAGCTGATCTCGGCCAATCCAGGGTATATGCAGTTACAAGTAGCGCAGGCCAATGCCGATGCACTGAAGAAAACCGATAAGCTCATCTTCTTGCCCGAAGGCACATCGCCAACCCTCGTCTTGCCAGGACCAGGGATTATGCCGACAATAGAGACAGGTACGCAACAGGCGACGACGGAGTAGGGAGCTAGTAGGCAGTGGGATAGTAGGGCAGTGAGACAGGGGGACAGTGCTTCTACTGACTCACTGACTCACTGCCTTACTGTTTACCTATCTACCTGCGCCAACCTATCGTCCGCCATCTGTCGTCCGTCTTGACAACTACGCAGACTTGCGAGACACTATCTAGAATAAATTGTTGCACTTTGAACGGGGGTCGATTGACTTAGCACTGTCATATGCTATTGGTCATGTTTATGTTTGCCGTCATTGAGCAACTCGCTAGAAAGGACTAAAGATTGATTGCGTTTTGTCCAGCGAGCAAATTTCAGATCGCGGCGAAACTAAGCCCGTTGCGGTGCCCTGTTACAGCTCATCCATTAGAATATTCTGATGTGCCATCCTTTAACCCGGACCTGATCGATCCCAACCAGCCCGGCCACTGGCGTTATACAGCCATGCTCCCGGTCGTGGCCGACGGGTGTGATCGGATTACGTTGAGCGAAGGCTGGACACCACTGCTCGCCGATCGCTGGGCCGACCGGCCTATCTGGTGGAAGTATGACGCACTGATGCCCACTGGCAGCTACAAAGATCGGGGCATTAGTGTCATGGTCAACTGGCTAGCCGGGCTTGGCGTCGAAACCATGGTCGATGATTCCAGCGGTAACGCTGGCGCCAGCCTCGCCTGTTATGCCGCACGCGCTGGGTTGCACGCCCGCATTTTTGTGCCCCACAGTGCGCCCGAACCCAAGAAAGCCCAGATTGCCGTCTATGGGGCCGAGTTGGTGGAAGTGCCTGGTCCACGCGAGATGTCAACGCGCGCCGCTGAAGCCGATACCCAATGGTCACAAGAAACAGCCTACGCTTCTCACGCCTGGCACCCCGCCTTCTTGCTCGGCCAAATGACGTGCGCTTGGGAAATTTGGGAACAATTGGGGCGGCGCGTACCCGATTGGCTGGTGGCGCCGGTGGGCCACGGCGGGGCAATGCTTGGCACCTGGCGCGGTTTTCAACATCTGTATAATTCACAGGTCACGGATAAATTGCCACGCTTGATGGCTGTTCAAGCTGAACCTTATACACCCATCTACGAAGCATTCCATAAACAAGTGGATGAGATTGACGCCACACCGCGCCTAGGCCAGATTAGCGCGGACGGCGTAGCCATCAGCTATCCGGTACGGGCAAAGGCGCTGCTCAAAGCCATTCGTAATGCGCAAGGCACCGTAGTTGCGGTCAGCGAAGAAGAAGTGTTATCCACGCAAGCGGCTTTAGCCCACCGCGGTCTCTTCGTCGAGCCAACAAGCGCAACGGTCGCTGCCGCGATCAAAAAACAGAAGAAAATGTTTGCCCCCGACGATCAAGTTGTAGCCATTTTAACGGGTCATGGATTAAAAAATCCACCCAAAATTTAGGGAGTGGCAGTTGCGTGTAGATTCAAACTCTTACCTTCCACTGCTTCTCCCCCATACGCCACAAGGAACCTGCATGCAGATACCAGAACTATCTAACTTTGAACAACAAAATAATCTCTACTTTTTGGACAAAGTGCTCCTTCAGCGCGCTTTTGTCCACCGGAGTTTTCTCAACGAAGCGGGTGAAAGAGCAGAATTAGAAGATAACGAACGGCTTGAGTTTCTGGGTGACTCGGTGCTTAATTTTGTCGTCAGCGAAGAGCTCTACTGTCGCTTTCCTCAGCATCAAGAAGGTGCATTAACCAATTTGCGGGCAGCTTTGGTGCGGCGTGAAACGTTGGCGCGTTTGGCCGAACAACTACGCCTGGGCGATTACTTGTTACTGGGCCATGGCGAGGAAGAAAGTGGTGGGCGGCGGCGCATGGCCACCCTTTGTGCTACTTTCGAAGCATTGATCGGTGCACTTTATATGGATCAAGGCATCGACGCGGTGCGCAACTTCGCCTTGCGTTTGGTAGGCGCCGAATTGGACCGTGTGCAAACGTTAGCACTGGAAAAAGACCCGAAGAGCCGGCTACAAGAATTTGTCCAGAGCACCATGAATCTGACGCCCCGCTACAAAACAGTGGAAAGCCATGGGCCAGACCACGCCAAAACTTTCGTGATGCAGGTTACGATCGATCATAAAATTCATGGCGTCGGGGCAGGCCATAGCAAACAAGAGGCGACCCAGGCAGCAGCAGCCATGACGTTACATCGTCTAGGCGCCAACGCGCCTGAATATGTGCCAAATCCGACGTTAGAGGCTAAATATGGACTGTTGCCACCGGCAGAGGATAATTAATTGTGAATTGTGAATAATTACGATTAATAATTATTCACAATTCACAATTAATTATCTTACATTTTCACCAATTCTTCAATCACGGCAAGCTCTGTCTTGGCGGTTCCATTGCTCGCGCCACCATGCTGGACAATTTTGTCGCCTTCCAAGCGCAAACTGATCAGCTTACTGACGCCATCGTTGCTCATGGTGACACCATAGATCGTGTTGGCGCCTTCCAGGGTGCGCCGGTTGTGCGTCACAATAATAAATTGCGTGCTGTCGCATAACTCTTCGAGGGTTTGGCGGAAGCGGTCTACGTTGGCTTCGTCCAGCGCGGCATCAACTTCGTCCAATACACAGAAGGGCGTTGGACTGACGCGCAAAATGGCAAAGATCAGCGCGCACGCGGCTAACGTGCGTTCGCCACCGGAGAGCAAGGCCAAACTTTGCGGACGTTTGCCAGGCGGACGCGCAATGATTTCGATTCCGGTATTAGTGATATCGTTTGGTTCAGTCAGGATCAATTGTGCTGCGCCGCCGTTGAAGAGCAATTGAAAATAACGGACAAATTGTTCGGCCACAGCCTTAAAGGTGCGTTCCAGCGCCGCCTCCATCAAGGCATCCAATTCCTTGAGCACTTTACGCAAATCGGCGGCGGCGGCTTCTAAATCTTCGGATTGCGCGGTCAGGAACTCGTGACGATTGGCCGCTTCTTCATATTCACGCGGCGCTTCTGGGTTAACATTGCTGATGCGGCCCAAACGCGCGCGCATCGCGCGCACTTCTTCTTCGAAACCGTCGGGCAGCACCTCGACAATGGGCAATTGCTCGACAAAGGCAGCCCAGGGCAATGGCGGCTGGTAAGCGACATCGTCACTTTCCTCTAGTGTTACTAACCCTAAGTCTTGCTCGATCTCGCGGCGCAAACCGGCCAGGGTATCCTCGGCGCGTTGCAATTGGAGTTGCGCGGCATTCCAAGCGCCTTCATCGTTGCGCAGCGCATGTTGCACGGCGCGCTCTTTGCCTTCGGCGCCCGTCTGTTCGCTTTGCCACTGCGCCAATTGCGCCTCGATTGGCTCGATCTGGCGCCGTAAACGTTCGAGTTTTTGACTTAAGCCAGCCTCGGTCTGGGTCAATTGTTCCACCTGGGTGATCTGAGTATTGATCTCCTGGTGTAATGTGACAACCCGCGCTTCCTTGGCGCGAATTTGGTCAGTCACATTTTGGTAGGTGC
Source organism: Caldilineales bacterium (assembly GCA_038247295.1). GTDB lineage: Bacteria > Chloroflexota > Anaerolineae > Caldilineales > Caldilineaceae > JAPLGZ01. Next base: position 12,718 of record JBBRVA010000116.1, read on the forward strand.
GCTGCTGATTTTCCAAGAGTGTCTGCTGGCTGCGCAAATGGCCCAGCGCCTCGGCGGCTGTTGCCCGCCGGTCGGCCAATTCTTGCTGCAAATCGCCAATGCCCGCCCCCTGGAGATCACGTTCAGTTTTCGTCAGCCCGGCCACCGCCAACGATTCGGCTGTCTGGATGTGCGCTTGTTCGGCCAGCAACGTTACCTCTTTTGCGTCCAAAGCGATGAGTTCCGCATTGAGTTGCGCTAGGCGTTCAGTTTGCCAACGCACGGCCTGTTGGGCGCGATCTGCCTGCCGTCGCGCCTCCTCACTCTGCTGGCGTTGTTGGCGCTCCTGACGGGCCAGATCGGCCAGCGTCTGTTGTTGGGTTTCAATCTGAAGTTGCCCAGCTTCGATCTGGCGGTTTAGCTCTGCACAAAGCGCACCACTCTGCCGCACTTGCTGGGCGGCTTGCGTGATCTGGGCTGGCAGTTCGCGCAATTCGCGTTCACGCGCCAACATCGATTCGTCGCGGCGGTTGGTATCGTTGCCACCCGTCACCGCGCCGCCAGGGCGAATAATTTCGCCCTCCAGGGTGACCACCGTGGGGCGACTGTTGCCGGCGACGGCATTCAAGGCAACCCGGGCGGCATTCAGATCTTGGGCAATCCAAACCCGATTGAGCAATTGCAGCACAGCCGCTTCGATGCGTGGATCGTATTCTACGAGGTCGGCGGCGTTGCCCAGGATGCCCGGTTTATGAGGGGCCGCAATCGCAGACAAAACAGTAAGCCGATCCAACGGCAAGAAGGTGGCGCGACCACGGCCACTTTGTTTTAAGAAGTCAATTGCCTGGCGCGCATCTTCCCACTGTTGGGTGATAACATTCTGTAATGCGCCGCCCAGCGCCGTTTCAATCGCCGTGTCCAGATGGGCTGGGACACGCACCAGCGCGGCCACTGTACCCAGAATGCCCGACAAAGTCACTTTTTGTTGGCCTGGCCCGCCAGCCTGGAGCACAGCCCGCACCCCACTGGCATAGCCGGCGCCTTCATCGCGCAGACGCCGCAGCAGATCATGCCGGGTTTGCAAGCGGTCGGCCGCGCGGTCGGCCGTCTGGCGGGCACGCTCGG
>JBBRVA010000117.1:0-13805 GCA_038247295.1 Caldilineales bacterium
GATCGGCGACTTTTATATCTGCGCCAGCGAACGGCAGCGTGATTGGTGGTTGGGTTTGCTAGAAGCGCATGGCCGTATCAATCCCGTCACCTTCAACGCCGATCCCTCGCTGCGCACCCTGATCGACGTCGCGCCCTATGGCTTAACCCTTAACAAACCCGACCCAGCGCATCGGTTGATCAAAGGCGTCTGGCCGGGCATTGGGCCGGACGACAAGGTCATTCTCTGGGGCGGTGGACTGTGGCCCTGGCTCGATCCGTTGACCGCGATTCGGGCCATCGCCCAGATTTGCGGCGCGCGGCCAGAGCTAAAGCTAATTTTCCCCGGTACCAAACATCCTAACCCGATGATGGCGGGAATGCCGACCCAGAATGCTGCCGCCTTTGCCCTAGCCGAAGCATTAGGCGTGCGCGACCAGCATGTCTTTTTTGGTGATTGGGTCGCCTATACCGATTGGCCTGCCGTGCTGGCGGAAAGTGATGTCGCGCTGACGCTGCATTACGACACATTAGAGACACGCTTGGCCTTTCGCAGTCGTGTCTTGGAATATATTGCCGCTGGCGTACCCATTGTCGCTACCCGTGGGGATGCTACCAGTGAATTGGTGGCAAGTTATCAACTAGGTGCAATTGTCGACTATGGCGATGTGGCGGGGGTGGCAGATGCGATCCTGCAGTGCCTGGATCAGCCGCAGACCGAGCACTGGATCCATGTTGAAGACGCACGCCAACAGTTGACATGGGAGCGCGCCGCCGCACCCTTAATCAATTTCTGCCAACGGCCGCAGCGCGCCGTCGACAAACAAGGGTTGACCAGTAAACTGGGTAACCCTGCCTATGTAGACACGATTGAACGGTTGCAAACCCTGGTCGATGGCTACGAACAGGGACGCTTCATGCGTCTGATGCGTGGGTGGCATCGGTTTCGGCAAAAGATAAGCAAGCGCATATGAAAACATCGGTCATAATTCCCGTCTGGAATGGGGCGCGCTTTTTGGCTGCGTGCTTGGATGCTTTGCTCGCCCAGAAAATCGACGCCGGCCATACTTTTGAAGTGATTGCCGTGGATAACGCCTCGGTTGACCAATCGGCTGATTTGATTGCCCAGCGCTACCCCAACGTGCGCCTAATCCGCAAAGGACAGAACCAAGGCTTTGCTGGCGGCTGCAATCGCGGTATTGAGGCGGCTGTAGGTGATTTGATCGTCCTGCTCAACCAGGACACGCAGGTCCAGCCAGGTTGGTTGGCCGCCTTAGTCGCCGCTGCATCTGTACCAACGCATGGCGTCGTTGGCTGTAAAATCCTCTACCCCGACCGCAAACTGATCCAACACGCGGGCGGCTGGATGGCATGGCCGCTTGCCTTGTCGCATCATCATGGCTACCAGGAGCTGGATCAAGGGCAGTGGGATAGTTCGCACCCGGTCGAGTGGGTGACAGGCGCGGCGTTGGCGGTGCGGCGCGACGTGCTCGATCAAGTGGGCTTGCTGGACGAGGCGTTCTGGCCGGGCTATTTTGAAGACGCCGATTTCTGTCTGCGCGTCAAAGCGGCCGGCTACCAGGTCTACTATGCCGCCGATGCCGTCGTGCTCCACCAGGAAACCTCCTCGCTCACCGACCAACGCACGATTTCGAGCGCTTATCAACGCGGGCGCTTACGCTTTGTTTTCAAACATTTGCCGCCGGCGCGCTGGCTAACCGAATTTCTACCTGCCGAACGGGCCTATCAACCGGCCGCTGTGCGCGGCGCCGAGAGCGCCCCCTTGCAAAGCGCCTACATGGGGGCCATGATTGCCGCACCCTATCTACTGGCGCAAAACTGGCAGGCCGACGCGGCGACGATCCGGTCTGTCGTGCAGGCGCTGCGCGAGCTCTATCAACAGGCGTGGCGCGAAGAGCAGACGAAAAGCAGCGAGTTGGCGGCACGCGCCAATCCAGACTGGGGCAAGGCGGGCGCCGCGGGAACATTACCCGTTTCAGCGCTGCCACCGTTAACCGAATTCGTTTTTCACTCCCAGATGCCGTTGATCGGGCCGTTGCTTGGTCGGCTGCGCGCAAGCTGGTATAATGTGGCCGCACGCTGGGCCGTTCGCCATTTACAACAGCAACAAACATTTATCAACGAGCAGCAGGCGTTTCAGATCTATCTATTGCAGCAACAATTGGATGCATTGGCCGTCCAAAATGCGCAACTGGCCCAACAACTCGTCGCTTTGCAACGCCAGATCCAGGATAGCGAGAAGGCATAGTTTAGAAGTGTGTTCGTATAGGACTTACCCAAAATGACAGTTCTTACGCTGGCTGAGCTTGTCGAAGCCAGCTTCGACAAGCTCAGCCAGCGTAAGTTCTAAGTAGAAATCAGGATTGTCTTATGGAATCACAGCGCAGCGCCACGATCTTTGAAATTAACGACCCCGAGCTGGATCCCGACGCGATTATGGCCGCGATCCGCACCAGGATCGAGCAGCGGCGCGCCGAACTCGGCTACGAGGAGCGCACTTTCCCCAGCTTTGGGGCCGCGGCCTATGCCGGTGAGCCCAAAGACCTGGCCTATGATGCCGATTTGCATCACTATTTGCGCATGGTGAATGAGAATTATGCCAATGCCGAGACCGAGGCGCTGTTGGTCTCTTCACCGGCAACGCGCATCCCCGTGTTGGGGCGCATCTGGCAACTGATTCGTGGCGGCGCGCACGGCCTGGTCCTCTTTTACGTGAATCGCGCCGTAACCCACCAAACCGAGATCAACCGGCAATTGGTCAGTGTGCTCAACCGCATGACGGTGGCCATCGAAACGCAACAGCGTACGATCATCGGATTGCAGGCGGATCTTGACGCGTTGCGGCACAACAGAGAAGAATAATAGTGGTAATGAGTAATTGGTTTGTCGAACTTGTCACATACCAATCACCAATTACCAATTACCAATCACCAATCACCATGCGCATCGCTATCGTTGTACCCCGTTACGGGGAAGAGATCGGAGCTGGTGCAGAGTCGCAGGCCCGCGACTTTGCGCAGGCGGCGGCGCGCCTGGGGTGGACGGTCGAAGTCTGGACCACCTGTGTACGCAACCATTATTCATGGAAAAATGAGTTGCCTGAAGGCCGTACGCATTCGAATGGCGTCACCATTATCCGTTTCCCGATTACAACCTGGGACAAACCAGAGCATGGCCGTGTGGAAGGTTTGTTAGCAACGCGTGGTAAGCTCTCGCTTGCGGATCAGTACACATGGCTGCGCAGCAGTCCACATAGCCAACCGCTGTATGCCCACATCGTCGAGCACGCAGCCGATTTTGATGCGTGCGTCATGTTGCCCTACACCACACCGTTGATCCACTATGCCGCCTGGGCTGCCCCTGAAAAGACAATTCTCTGGCCCTGTCTGCATCACGAAAGTTATGCCTATCTGGAACCCGTGCGGCTGTTGATGGAGAGTGTGGCCGGCGTCATGTTTTATACGCCAGAAGAGCAGACGTTGGCGGTGCAGCTGTTGGGCATGCAGCCGCGCCGCGAGACGGTATTAGGTGGTGGCATTTTCTTTACGCCCGCAGCTACACAAGCCAGCGCGTATCAGGATCTGCTTTATGTGGGGCGGCTAGAAGGGGGCAAAAATGTGCCGCTGCTCTATAAATATGTGCAACGCTATGCCGCGGAAGGTAAGGAGATCCGATTGGTGGTGATTGGCAACGGTCCCCTACGCCCACCCAAACAGCCGGCTTTTGACTATCGCGGTTTTGCCGACGAAGCCACCAAAGCCAGCAGCTACGCCACGGCATTGGCCCTGTGCCAACCTTCGCGCAACGAAAGTTTTTCGCGGGTGATCTTGGAATCCTGGTTAAGTGGGCGACCTGTATTGGTCAGTGACAATTGCGCCGTAACGCGTGGTCATGTCCAGCGCAGTAAGGGTGGTCTGGCCTTTCGCACCTACGAGGAGTTCGCTGCCGCAGTGGACTGGCTGAAAGCCAACCCCGCGTTGGCCGCCCGTATGGGACGCAATGGCCAAATTTATACGCAGCGCAATTATACCTGGCCCACCGTCGTGGAACGTTTTGCGACAACTATGACGGCGTGGAAGGAGCGCGCGTAGTAATCGGTAAGGAGTAATTAGGTTCGTATACACCACTTACACCTTACCACTATTGCATAACCCATGAACCAACGCATCTTGCACCAATTCACTGAAGGCATCGCGGTAGGCGATGCCATTTCTGATCAGGCTTTTGCCATCCGCACCTGGCTGCGTGAGGCCGGCTTTACGTCGGAGATCTATGCAACGCACATCCAAGCGGCTCTGAGCAAGGAGGTGCGTCCAGCCCACACCTATCAACCCAATGCCGATGAACGTTATGTGGTCTATCATCACAGCATCGGCTCGACCGTGGCCGAGCATTTGTTGCGCCTACCGGTGCGTTTTGTGCTGATCTATCATAATGTAACGCCGCCGGCCTTTGTCCAGGCCGTAGACCCCAAGTTAGCGCGCCAGTTGGAATACGGACTAGCCCAATTAGAAGTTTTGTGTCCGCGTACAGATCTGGGATTAGCCGTTTCGCCTTATAACGAAGCGGATCTGCGTGCAGCCGGCTTTGCCGATACGGCGATCTTACCGATCTTTCTGGAAGAGCGCCACTATCAGACGTCCAATCTGCCCGCGCTGACGGCGCGTCTGCACGATCGCCATCCGCTCCTGCTGTTTGTTGGGCGGATTGCCCCCAATAAGCGCCAGGAAGATCTGATCAAATTGCTCTATTACTACCGGCGGATCGAACCGAGAGCAACGCTGGCGTTGGTTGGTTCGCAGTGGCTGCCTGCCTATGTCAACTGGCTCAAGAACCTGGCCCAGAGCCTGGGGCTGGCCGAGCATCTGATCTTCGCCGACCACGTAACACAAGCCGAACTGGTCAGCTATTTTCGCACCGCGGATGTTTATGTATCGATGAGCGAACATGAAGGCTTTGGCAAGCCATTAATCGAGAGCATGTACCTGGGTTTGCCTGTACTGGCCTATGCTACAACCGGGGTGCCGGGAACAATGGGTGGCACTGGCGTCCTCTTTCACGAGAAAAATTATGAAGTCCTGGCCGAAATGGTCGATATGTTGATCAAGGATCGGGCTTTGCGCGCGCGCATCATTGTGCGTCAGCAAGCGCGCGCACAGATGTTTTTGGCGCCGCAGGTGAGACAACTATGGCAAAGGTATCTGTCGTGCCTGGCATAATGACAAGAGTGACCATAAGAATCAAGTTGTTTGTTGCCCAGGTGACGCACTCGTTGCGCTTTCTCTATGCCTGGTTCTTCATTGCGCATAACAAAAGCCAAGCGGCCGATGGCGCATTTTTGGATAGGGTCTACCAGGTTTATTTACACCGAAAACCTGATGATGATGGTCGGCGCACCTATTTGGCGCTCCTACGCAATAATCACCTAAGCCGGTTGGGTGTGCTCCGCGGGATCATGCACTCAACTGAATTTTATCAGCGCGCGATCTTTGTGCGTTTACCGGCGGAGGCGCTTCATGCGGCGCGCGTGGCGCTGGTGCAGCATCATATTCCGCCAGCCCAGGAGATTATAGATCTGGGTGGCGCGTCGGTGCATGATGCCCGCGGCGCTTTGTTGCTAATGGGTTACCCTTATACACCACGCCAGATTACAATTGTTGATCTGCCTGTGGCCGAACGCTTGGGTCAGTGGGACGCAACGGCAGAACCCGGCGCATTCGTGACGCCCGAGGGTGTGCAGATTCATTACCTCTACCGCTCTTTGGCCGATCTGGCGCCCATCCCCGATGCTTCTGTAGATCTTGTCTACTCCGGCGAAAGCATAGAGCATGTGCGCGAAACGGATGCTGATCGTGCTATTCAAGAAGCCTGGCGTGTGTTAAAATCAGGTGGTTATCTTTGTCTAGACACCCCCAACCGGGCGCTAACTGTTTTGCACGCGCCCACTGGTTGGACGCATCCCGAGCACCAGAAAGAGTATTTTGTCCATGAATTAGTGGACAAGGTAGAACGACAAGGCTTTGTGATCACCGCCGCGAAATCAATCTGCCCATTACCCCAATCGCTGGCGCATGGTGCTATCGATTGGCGCGAAATGGTGCATAATAGTTGGGTGGGGGAGAAGGCAGAAGAAGGATATCTCTTTTTTCTTCAGTGTCGTAAAATTTGATGGATAATCAGCTTATAATGACCCATTTCCCCCACCCCAAGTCCTGGTTCGTCTTTCTTGTTGCCCTGATTGCCTATGTAAGCCTGGTGTTCTTTTTTCCGCCGCCACCTACCATGTCTGCCACCAATGGTGACGAGCCGCATTATCTAATGGCGGCGCACAGTCTCTATATCGATCATGATTTGGCGATGGCTAACAATTACGAAAATCGGGATTATAAATTTTTTTATGACGAAGCGAGGATCGAACCTCATCTTTATAACTTCAAAGGTCGCCTGATTCCCTATCACCCTATGTTGGGCATGCCTTTGACGCTGCTTTTGCCCTATGCCATAGGGGGACGGACGGGCGTATGGCTCCTGCTCAACCTCTTGGTGGCTGGCGGGCTAACCTGGCTATATGGCGCGTTGCGCGTCTTTGTGCCGGAGCGCAGCGCCTTGATCACGGTCTTATTCTGTGGCTTGACTTACCCAGTCGTTATTTATAGTGCGCAGATTTATCCGGACACCATCGGTTTTGTGCTTGTTGCCTTTGTACTCTACTGGACGATTGGGCCATCGACAGAAGGTAAGGTGGTGCAGGAACGTATGTCGGCGCTGATTGTCGGCGTAGCTCTAGGGCTATTACCCCATTTTCATTTCAAATTTGCGCTGCTGTCGCTAACCCTTTACGCCTTTTTCCTTTGGCAACGCCGGACGCGTCTGGCTTCCAACCTGCGCTGGTCGCTCGCCCCGATTTTGCTGCTGGCGTTAGCCTTTGTTGGCTGGATCTACCACATTTATGGCGAATTCTCGCGCGATGTGTTCGTTGCGCCCAGCCAGGGCGAATATGGCAGTGGTCGACTGGATGGCATGGTCGGCCTCTTCTTTGATCAGGAATATGGCCTCTTTTTCTTTGCGCCGATCTATCTCCTGGCCATTGTCGGGGGCTGGGCATTCTGGCGCAACCCGGCAACGCGTGCGCATGCCTTCTTTCTCACGCTGATCTATGCCAGCCATCATCTCCTGAGTGGCACTTTTTATGATTGGGATGGTGGTTTGTCACCCGTGCCTCGCTATCTGCTGCCCGCGCTGCCAGTGCTGATCCTTTTTGTCGGCCAAGGTTTGGCAACCCTGTTGCGTCACCGGCAGTGGCTGCAGCCGCTTGGATTGGCCCTGATCACGCTCTGGATTACGCGGCTGATTTTATTTGACCAACGACCTTTGATGTTTGGCTTTGAAATTGGCAGCAATGCTATTCTGCGCGAATATTACCATTGGCCGCGCCTGATCAACTTGCTGCCATCGTTTAAACAACCCGATCTGAGCGGCGCTTATTTGCGCGTTGGTGGCTTGATCCTTATAATTTGCGGCCTTTGGCTTTTTGCTTATCTGTTCCATTATATAATGCTTCCACTGTCAAATAAGATAAGAAAAATGCTTGATTAACTGGAAAACCTCACTGCCGATCCGGCAAACTCGGTGCTTTTCGGGGCGTCCTCTCGGCTCCGCTGTTCTGTTTTCTGTAAGGAGAAACTGTCACTTGATAAAGATGAAGTGGTTTTCAATCACAACACCTTTGCTTGTTTCCTTGGTATTGAGTGTAAGCCAGCCACGAGTGGCTGGCGCGTCCGCACAAGCACCCACCGTGCCGGACACTATCCACGCTTTTACGGCCCAGAACTTTCCGCTGTCTGGTGGCGTGATAGAGTTTTCGTCTCCTGTGTTAGGAGATCTGAATGAAGATGGCAAGCTCGATGTGGTGATTGGCACCACGGGCCTAAATGGCAACGATTTTAAACGCAATCGACCTTTTGTATTGGCCGCAATCCAAGGTGATGGCACAGAACTTTGGTCCAAAACGTTGGATGGCCCGATCAACTCTGCGCCTGCGCTTGGGGATATCGATGGTGATGGGCATCTCGAAGTGCTAGTTTCGACGGCTGGTGATGCATCGGATCGTGGGCATAATGGCGGGCTCTTCGCCTTTGACCGCAATGGCAATCAACTTTGGCGCTACAGTTTGGCCGATCATGATCCCAAGGATGGTTTGCAAGATGGCACTTTTTCTACACCCTCGCTCTGTGATGTCGATGGCGACGGCAACCTGGAAATTGCCCTGGGCGGCTGGGATCAACGCATTCACTTGGTTGATCACACCGGCAATCCAATCTGGTTTAATTTGAACCGCCCCGCCAATTTCCCGGTTGATGGTGGCTACTACAATGCCGACACGATTTGGTCGACCGCCGCCTGTGCCGATTTCAACGGCGATGGGTTGCAAGAGATCGTTATCGGCGCTGACATCACTGGTGGCAGTGGCCTGCCAGATGGGACACGGCCCAGCGATGGCGGGTTCCTCTTCGTCTTTGGCAAAGATGGCAACGTTCTGGTGCGCCGCTATTTGCCCGAAGCTATCTACTCATCGCCCGCAGTTGGCGATCTTAACGGCGATGGCCAACTCGAAATCGTTGTGGGTACGGGCTATTACTGGTGGGATCGGCATGGTCGTAGTGCGGACTCTTATGTCTATGCGTTTAACACAGCCAACATCTTTAGCGGGCTCGCCTATGCGGATGCGGCCAAATTGCCAGATTTGGCGGGCTGGCCGCAGAAGACTACCTATCCGGGCTTTAGTTCGCCGGCCTTGGCCGATTTGGACGGCGACGGCGACATGGAGATCATCATCGGTTCTGGCGATCCTTTCAAAAAGACGAGCGATGACATTGACGGCGTCGGACAAGTTTACGCCTGGCATCATAATGGCAGCCTGGTCAGTGGCTGGCCGGTGTCGCCCAAAAATGTGCGCAACCAAGATGCCAACATTTTCTCTTCGCCCACCGTGGCAGATGTAGATGGTGATGGTGGCTTGGAAGTGCTCTTTACCACCATCTGGGATATCAACATCTATAACACCGATGGTTCGTTCCAGGAACGGCTGACGGCCAACTGGACTGTCAACGGTTCGCCGGCTGTAGGTGATACCGATGGCGATGGCAAAATGGATATCTGGATTGGTGGCGGCCATGCTTTTGGTGACAAAAGCAGTGGTCATCTCTGGAATTTTGAAACCAGTATTGTTGCCGATGGCGCCCGCCCTTGGCCGATGTTTCATCGGGATGCCGCTCACACGGGGCGCTTTCCAAGCACCGCCAGGGCAGCCTTGGACGGTGCACGCTATTTGGCCCTGCTTTTTGATCCGGACAAACCGACTGAATTGACCGCCTTCTTGCAGTTGGTCAATAAGGGCGGTGTGCCCTACAACTGGCAGATCAAGAACAAGGATAGCCGCGTAACAGCCGCGCCGGAGCAAGGATCGGTTAATGGCGATGGGCTGCAAAACACAGTGATGAAGATTGATCCAAGCGGGCTGGCTAATGGCACCTACGACCTGGGTCACATTGAAATTGAAATCACTAGCAACGGTACACCACTGCCCAACAGCCCCATTATGGTGCCGGTCTCCCTTTACGTGGGGCCGGTGCAACAAAGCTACTTACCCTTGGTGGATCGGTAGGAAAGTAGAACCAAGGTGTGGGGTGTAAAGAAGTAAGGGAAATTGCGCTATACCTACCCCTTCGATTGATTGACCACACTTAGTTTTAACCGCAAAGAACGCGAAGGACGCAAAGAAAATCCAAGAGAAAATCTTTGCGTCCTTTGCGGTTAAAATCTGTTTGAAAAACCTCGTGACAATTGAGATCACGCGCTACACAAACGAAACCCACCCCTTACTCACGCGCAACTGGACGAATTACAAAAAAAAGCGTAAGATCACCAGTCTATGTCTAAGAATGTAACGGACCAATCTGCGGCGACGAGTAAGAAGATTGCTAGCAGGCGCATTGATATTTTGGTCAATGCGCTGCGCAGCAATGAAGCCACCGGTGACCACACGATCGCGTTGGCGCGTGCCTTGCTGCGCCAACAGGCGACGGTGCGCGTCTTTAGCCCTGTGGTTGGCGCCTTACCGCCCGACATCCAAATGATTACGCATACGCTCGACGCCAGCGATTACCCAGCTGACGCCGATCTGTGTATCGTACAATATGCCGCCTGGTATCCGCTGGCCGAAGTATTACACCGAATCAAGATGCCGACTATTTTTTGGTACCACGGCATCACTCCGCCAGAGCTTTGGTCCGCCGCCGCCGACCAGGCGATCTTACGCAACGGTCGCCAGCGCACAAATCTGGTCTGGCTGGCCACGTTGGCCGTCTGCACCAGCCCCTTTACTGCCCAAGAATTAACCGCGCTGACCCATTATCCTAGCGAACGAACACTCATTGTGCCATTGGGCATAGACACGCGCCACTTTACGACACCCTGCGATCCACAACAACTTAACACATTACGCACGCGCTGGCAGCTGCATGGCAAACGTATCCTGCTCTATGTCGGGCGGATCGCCGAGCACAAACGTATCGATTTGCTAATCGACGCAATGGCGCAATTGCACACCGATCTGCCTGATCTGCACGCGCTGATTGTAGGTGACGTGGCGGCATCCACGGCGACTCGCGACTTACACAAAATCCTCCAAGCCCAGGCGGTTGCCAAAGGTGTCGAGCCGGCGATCACTTTTACTGGGCGCGTCGAAACGGTGACCCCTTATTATCAACTGGCCGAACTCTATGTGCAGCCCAGCCAACATGAAGGTTTCGGTGCACCATTAGGTGAGGCAATGGCGGCTGGGCTTCCTGTCATTGCCAGCGCAAGCGGTGCAATGCCTTGGGTGTTGGATGCTAATCTCGTCGATAAAGAAGCGGCCGGTTGCCTCTTTACACCAGGTGATAGCGTCGACCTGGCGCACCAAATCAAGCAACTCTTAGCAGATCCGGCGCGGCGCACGGCGTTGATCGCGCGCGGTAAAGCGCGCGTCGCCGATTTTGAGCTCGAGTCATTCGACGCCCATGTTCAGGCAGTGATTGCTAGCGCTCTCACCTCGGCTCAGCAGACGCCGCCCGCGCCATCCCGTCCCCCATCCCCGCTCTATGCGGCGGCCGACGTGGCCCTGCGCGACTATAAAGTGCGTTCGAGCATTCCGGGCTTGGGGCGTTTGATCGAGTGGGTGCGCACCAACAGCACCGCGCATCTCAAAGAAGCCTATCTGGACCGCATCATCGAACAGCAGGTAAATTACAACCGCCAAATGGCGCAAGAGCTTGCACGCTTACAGGCAGAAGTTGAAGCCCTCCAGCGCGAAATTGACGCGCTAAAGAGAAGGGATGACAGGATGAAGGGATGACATCGGGGTTACCCATGTCATCCCTTCATCCTGTCACCTTGCCCTCTTGCCACCGCTTCATAAACTGCCCGCACCTGGGCCGTCACTTTTTCCCACGTAAATTGGGCCAACACTTTGGCACGTCCGGCTGCTCCCATCTGCTGGCTTCGATCTGGATCGGCTAGCAGCGTCAAGATCGTCAGAGCTAGACTGGCGGCGTTTGGATAGTCAAAAAGTAAACCGTCGTGTCCCTCCTCAATCAAGGAAGCCAGGGCGCCACGCCGTGCGCCGATCACCGGTTTGGCGCAGGCCCAGGCTTCGATAAAGGCGATGCCAAACGATTCGTGGCCGGAAGGCAACACAAAAATATCGCTGGCTGTGAGCATGGCGGCTTTGTCTGCCTCATTAAAATCACTGCGCAGCATCACATTGGCCTGCATCGGGGGCGGTAGTTCGCTGATCATCTGCTCAATCTCTGCGGTGTAGCTAGTGCGGCCACCGGCCAGCAGCAGACGTACCGACGGATGCTGGGACCAGACCGTCTGCATCGCCGCAATCAGCAGATCAAAACGTTTGCGCGTCACCTGTTTACCTAGCATCACAACCACTGGCTCATCGCCCCAGCCCTGCGCCTGTCGCCAGGCACGCCCATCAGCCGGGACAAGCGGAGCAAGCTCCACGCCCGCCCCGATCAGATGAATCTTACTGGCTGGGATCGCCTTCTGTTCAACTAGATGATCGCGTTCATAGGGTGTGTGGGCAATGTAGGCGTTGGCTTGGCGGATAGCCTGATAAATCATAGGGCGATCATAGCCCCATGCATCGTCCAAGTGCAGCGCGCCCAGCATAACGATCGGGATGCCGGCCGCTTTTGCGCCGGCCAGCGCTGTATACATATGCAACAACGGAAAAGCGGTGGCAAAGATCACGTCGGCACCGCTCTGGGCGATGGCCTGGCGCAGACCCGGGACGAATGGACCCATCTCCCACGTACGCAAAAGGTCGTTATAGGGCAAACGGAGCCGGTAGGCCACGCCCGACGCAAACCAGCGCAAGCGGTTCAAACGGTTAAAGATGCCAAAACGACGCACCGTGACGCCGTTGATCTGCTCGACGCCCGCGGGCAGAAGCGCGCTGGAGCCGCCCCAGAAGGAATCGATATTGCGCGCAACGGTGGTAAAAACGGTCACATCGTCACCATAGCGCGCCACCAACTGCTCGGATAGCCGGGCCGTCAATGCCTGCGATCCACCCAGCGAAGGTGGGTAGGCGTGGACAACGTGCAGAATTTTCATGTAAGACTTACCGTTTGCGCGCCAAAATTAGATCTTGATAGCTGAGAAAATCTTTGCGTCCACACCAAGAGCCGTAGTAAATCTGCACGATTTCCAGCCCACACGCGGCGTAGATCTGGCGAATGTACGCTTCGTCAAAAGCGACGGCATCCTCCGGCTGGGCGGCGGACTTGACCCGGTAGACGCCATGTGCCGCGGGGAAGTAGACACTGCTGGCTTGGCTACTTTGCAATTGTTCGCTTTCCGGGTTGAGCATAAAATAAGAAATTAAGCAACGGCCCGTGCCTGGTTTGAGCACACGGGCGATTTCGGTTAGATAGCGCTGCACACCGGCGGCGAACATGTGGGTAAAGACCGAAGCCAACACGGCAAAGTCAAAGTGCTCTTGGGCAAAAGGCACTTGATAGTTGTCCGCCTGTTGCGTACCGGTGGGGTTGTAGCGGCTGCTGTAGACATCGATCTGTTGAAAGTGGAAATTGGGAAAGCGGCTGCTAATCTGCTGTTGACACCAATCGACGCCCATTTTATTAACATCTAAACCCTCATAGCGGCCTTCCTGGCTCAGATAGCGCGTGAGCGGTATGGTTTTGCGGCCAATGCCAGAGCCAATATCCAGGATCGTTTCATCCGGTTGCAGATGGCAAAGGTCGCGGTAATAGCGCAAAAACTCAGCGCCATTGGCCGCAAAAGCCGCCCGATCGCGCGGGCCATCGAACATCATGCGGCGTGGCGGCGTCAACGGGTCGCGGCGACCTAAGATCTGATCGGCCAAATCCTTGGCCCACAACAGACCTTCCAACTTGGCTGTTTGTAACTTAGTGTCGAAGGAATCGTTCATAAAAGACGCTCATAAATCTGGCGAAAAGCAGCGATCATGGTTTGCTCCGAAAAATCACGTTGGCCAACCAGTTGCGCAGCCGGTTGCGCCGTTGGGTAGGTGGCGATTAGCTTTTGCAGCGCGTCCAGAATGGCCGCGGCTGACACTTGTTCCACCACTTGGCCGCAGCCGGTCCGCTCGACATGGTGGGCGAGGGGAATGGCACGGCTGACCAGCACCGGTTTGCCGGCCGCCAATGCATCGAGCAGCGAATGGGGATAGGCCTTGACAATATTGGCTTCGGTCGCCAAGACAATGCC
>JBBRVA010000118.1:0-13746 GCA_038247295.1 Caldilineales bacterium
ACAGTAGAACAGTGTTTGTACTGTCTCACTGTCCTACTGATTCACTACTGATTCACCGGAGAATAGTATGGTTATTTCCGCCCAAGTGTACTAGTACAATGCGGCATCAGTAAGTAGACCGTAGGACAGTAAGTCAGTGAGACAGTGTTCGCCCTGACTTACTGTCCCACTGTCTCACTGTCCTACGGGATTCTGGACCAACCTGGCGATTGCACTCCTTTTCAAGGATCAAACTATGCTCAATTTTATTCTTCGTCGCTCATTAATCCTGATTCCCTTTCTTTTTCTGATCTCGATCATCTCATTCACTGTGATCCAACTGCCGCCTGGCACCTATGTCGACACCTATGTCAATAACCTCAAACTTCAGGGCGGGACAGTGAGCGAGGAACAAAAGGCAAGTATCGAAGCGATGTACGGGCTGGACAAGCCGATGGCGGTTCAATATGGCCTTTGGATCACGAACATTGTCCTGCGCGGCAATTTCGGCAATTCCTTCCGCTACAACCGACCGGTCACCGACATCCTGCAAGAGCGCATCCCGCGCACCGTCAGCATATCGCTCGTCTCGATTTTCTTGACCTGGCTGATCGCGGTGCCGCTGGGTATTCTCTCGGCGGTGAAACAGTATTCTTTCTGGGATCACCTGTTCACCTTTATCAGTTTGCTTGGCTTGGCCGTGCCGGGCTTTTTACTCGCCTTAATCCTCATGTACGCGGTTTACGCTCAGACCGGCTGGATGATTAGCGGCCTTTTCTCGCCAGAGTTCCGGTCGGAGCCGTGGTCGGTGGCCAAGTTTACGGACATGTTGAAAAATATCTGGCTGCCGTTGCTGGTTTTGTCGATCACCGGTGTGGCCGGCATTATTCGAGTGCTGCGGGCGTCACTGCTGGATGAGCTGAACAAACAGTATGTCACCACTGCGCGCGCCAAGGGCCTCTCGGAGTGGCAGTTGATCCTCCAATATCCGATTCGGATCGCGATCAACCCACTGATTAGCACCCTAGGCTGGATGTTGCCAGCGGTCGTAGGCGGCGAGATTGTCATTTCAAAGGTGCTAAACCTGCCGACCACTGGGCCGGTTCTGCTCGAAGCCACCACCGCGCAGGATATGTATCTGGCCGGCGGAATTGTCATGATCTTGAGCCTGCTGACGGTGATTGGCACCTTTATTTCCGATATTTTACTGGCGGTCAATGATCCGCGCATCCGCATGAATTGATGAGCCACGCGAGGGGATGAGGTAAACATGGAAAAAGTTGATCAGCTAGACAGGCAAGCGGATAAACAAGGGTGGGGCAACACACAAGCGCCGACCGCCGACCGATCGCGTTCGGCGATGAATGACCGATCCGCCCAGTTAAACCAGCGCTACCGCCGCAACAAAGCACGGCGCCAAATTCTGGCCGAGCAGTTGTATGGGGCGTCGCAGTATCAATTGATGCGCGTCAAGTTTAAGAAACACCGGGTCGCCATGCTGAGCCTCTATCTGCTTGGCATTTTCTATTTTGTGGCGATTTTTGCTGAGTTTATGGTCCCCTATACCACAACGCAGCGCTTTGAAGAGGCCATCTACGCCAGCCCAACCCAAATCCATCTTTTCGATGCAGAAGGCAAGCTGACTACGCCATTTTTCTACAGCAGCAAGAGCAAGATCGACACAGCGACCTTCCGCTATGAGCCGGTGATTGACGATGCAGCCACGGTAAACCGGATCCAATTTTTTGCGCAGGGTGAGCCTTACAAAGTCCTCGGCATCATCCCGCTGAGCCGCCGCCTCTATGCGGTAGAAGGGGATCAACCCCTTTTCCTCCTCGGCGCCGATCAGCTGGGCCGTGACCTCCTCTCGCGCATCATCTATGCCTCGCGGGTCTCGCTTTTTGTGGGTTTTGGCGGTGTCATCATCAGCTTCTTTCTGGGCATCCTCTTGGGCGGCATCTCCGGTTTTGCGGGCGGTGTGGTAGACGTGGTCATTCAACGGCTGATTGAGTTGTTGATGAGCATCCCGCAGATTCCGTTGTGGCTAGCGCTCTCGGCGGCCATCCCCACCGAGTGGACAGGCATCCAAACCTACTTTGCCATCACGCTGGTTTTGTCGCTGGTGGGCTGGACGGGTCTAGCCAGGGTGGTGCGCGGGAAGATCCTCTCGTTGCGCGAAGAGGATTACGTCACGGCGGCACGCATCTCGTCGGCCAGCAATATGGCGATTATTTTCCGTCACCTGTTGCCTGGCATCACCAGCTATCTGGTCGTGCATGTCACCATCTCGATTCCTTATATGATTCTCGGCGAAACCACGTTGAGCTTTCTGGGGCTTGGCATCCGCGCCCCCGATGTCAGTTGGGGAACGCTGCTGCAGCAGGCGCAAGATGTGGTTGTGATTACCAACTACCCGTGGCTGCTCTTACCGGCCGTCTTCGTGGTGGCGGCCGTGATCCTATTCAACTTCATCGGTGATGGTCTGCGCGACGCGGCGGATCCGTATGCAAGATGACAGGATGGCAAGATGACAGGATGGCAAGATGAACAGACTTGATGTCCAGGGGTTAAAAACTTATTTCTTCCTGGATAAGGGGATCTTAAAGGCTGTTGATGGCGTCAGTTTTACGGTGGGCGACCAAGAAACGATCGGTATCATCGGCGAATCCGGCTGCGGGAAAAGCATGACGGCGCAGTCGCTGCTGCGCCTCGTCGCTCGGCCAGGCGAAATTGTTCACGGGCAGGCATTTTTGCGCCGCAAAGATGGCAGTATCGTCGATATCCTGGCCCTGGACGCTAATTCCAGCGAACTGCGCTCGATTCGTGGCAACGAGATCTCGATCGTCTTTCAAGAACCGATGACGAGCTTCTCACCGGTGCATACGATCGGCTTCCAGATCAGCCAGATGTATAAAATCCACACCGATCTCAACAAAGCTGAAATCCGCGAACGGGTGATTGAGCTGCTCACACGGGTCGGCATTTCCAACCCGCAGCAACGCTTAGACGAGTATCCCTACCAACTATCGGGGGGCATGCGCCAGCGTGCGATGATTGCGATGGCCCTCAGTTGCAAGCCCCAGGTTGTGATCGCAGACGAACCGACCACCGCGCTCGACGTGACGATCCAGGCGCAGATCCTTGAATTGATGAAGGATTTGCAGCACGAAGCGGATATGTCGACGGTCTATATTACCCACAACATGGCGGTGATCGCCGAAAACGTTGACCGCGTCTATGTGATGTATCTGGGGCGGGTGGTGGAGAGCACGACCACGCAGCGCCTGTTCTCAAATCCGCTGCATCCCTACACCCAAAAACTATTGCGCTCGATCCCGCGGCCTGGCCAACGCGTAGACCGGCTCGAAATCATTGCCGGGTCGGTGCCCAACGCGATTGATCCGCCCGTGCAGTGTGGCTTCTTTTCGCGCTGTCCCGCGGCGATGGTGGGCAAGTGTGACCGGACGGTGCCCGAGTTAGTAGAAATTGAGGCGGGCCACTTCGTGCGCTGCTTTCTCTACAGTGAAGAAACGGAGCCAGAAGATGAGTGGACCAATATCTGAAGCGCTTGACGAGCCACGAATCCTTGCCGTTCAGGGTCTCACAAAATACTTCGCGATCACCAAAGGGTTTCTCAAACGGGTGGTTGGTCACGTGCAAGCGGTAGACGATGTGAGTTTATATGTGAACGCGGGCGAGACCCTGGCCATCGTTGGCGAATCCGGCTCCGGCAAGACGACGCTGGGCCGCATGATCGTGCGCGCCATTGAGCCCACCCGTGGCGCGGTGTTGCTGCGCATGAATGGCAGCGGTTGGACGGACATCGCCCAGTTGCATGGGGAAGCGCTAAGAGCAGCGCGGCGGCACTTCCACATGATCTTTCAGGACCCCTACTCTTCGTTGGATCCGCGCATGACGGTGCTGGATATTGTCAAGGAACCGTTGATTTACAACAAAATCGCAAGCGGCGATGAGGCCAAGGCGCAGGTGATCGAAACGCTGAAACTTGTCGGCTTGGACGACAAACAGATGGGCCACTATCCGCATGCGTTCAGCGGCGGGCAGCGGCAACGAATTGGCATTGCGCGGTCGCTCGTTTGCAAGCCAAAGCTGATTGTCTGTGACGAAGCGGTATCGGCGCTCGATGTCTCGGTTCAGGCGCAGATCCTCAATTTACTCAAGGACTTGCAAGAGAAGTTTGGGCTTTCCTATCTTTTCATCGCCCACGACATTGCCGTGGTGGAGTTTATCGCGCACAGGGTTTCTGTGATGTATGTGGGCAAGATGGTGGAACTGGCGGCAACCGACGAACTATTTGCCAATCCGCGCCACCCCTACACAGAGGCGCTGCTGTCTGCCGTACCGATTCCAGAACCGAATCGCGCCCGAACACGGATCATTCTGCAAGGCGAGGTAGCAAACCCGGCCAGCCCGCCCAGCGGCTGTTACTTTCATCCGCGCTGCCAATATGCGACTGAACAGTGTAAAAAAGATACCCCCCAATGGCGCGAAATTGCGCCCGAGCACTTCGTCGCCTGCCATCATGCCGATCGGCTTGTCCTGAAAGGTATGGTGTAACGGACGAATGTTAGCTTGACGTGCAGTACAATGGTAAACAGGTAGACAGGGAAACAGGTAGACAAGTGAGCCTACTTGTCTACCTGTTTCCATGTCTACCTATCTACCGAACCCTTCACAAAAAAGAGAAAACCGATGCTAACCGAAGCGATGATTCTCGCCGCACGCAACTTACGTTTACACTTACTCAAAGACCGTTACCGCCCCACCTATCACTTTGTGGTGCCCGAAGATTATGCCATGCCCGCCGATCCCAACGGCGCGGTCTTTTGGAATGGCCGCTATCACCTGGGTTATATCTACCAAGATCAAGGTGTGCATTATTGGGGCCATGTCTCCAGCCTGGACTTGCTGCACTGGCGTCACCACCCGCCTTGCCTCTTCCCCACGCCGGACAGCCCGGAAGAGGGTATCTTTAGCGGCAACTGTTTTATCAACAAACAGGGCCAGGCGACCATGCTCTACCACGGCGTCAAGGTGGGCAACTCGATTGCCACCAGCAGCGACGCCCAACTCGACACTTGGCAAAAGCTGCCCAGCAACCCGATCATCCCCGTCGAGAGCAAAGACAAGTGGCGCGAATCGGATCAACTGCCCTATGCCTCCTGGGACCCGCACGGCTGGCTGGAAGGCGACACCTATTACGCCATTTTTGGCGGCGTCCGCCCGGCCATTTTCAAGGCGCAAGAACTAGATCAGTGGCACTATGTCGGTGATCTCTTTGCGCACGGCGTGGAGGGCGTCAGTCTGCGCGAAGATGTCTCTTGCCCAGACTTTTTCCAACTGGGTGACAAATGGGTGCTGATGGGCATCAGCCATGAGCTGGGTTGCCGCTACTACGTGGGCGAGTGGCGCAACGAACAATTTCATCCCGAACTGCACGAGCAGATGAGTTGGGTAGACAACACCTTCTTCGCCCCCGAAAGCATGCTCGATCACAAGGGGCGCCGCATTATGTGGGCCTGGGTCTTTGACCAGTGGGACGACGAGACAAAGAAGGCGAGCGGTTGGTCCGGCGTCTTTGGTTTGCCGCGTGAACTCTGGCTGCGCGCCGATCACCGGCTGGGTATGCGGCCCGTGGAGGAGCTAAAGCAGTTGCGCTACAACGAACGTCGTCACAGTCAAGTGCTGGTGCAGCCTGATAGTGAACAGATCGTCGAGAATATTCGAGGCAACGTGCTCGATCTAGAATTGGTGCTGGAGCCATTCGGCGCCAGCCGCTGTGGGGTCAAGGTCTGCTGCGCGCCGGATGGCAGCGAGGAGACCGTGGTGGGCTATGATCGGGTCGCACAAAAACTCTTTATCGACACCCAGCGCGCGTCCAGCCAGGGCATGGGCCTCAAAACTGTCGAAGCCGGTCCTTTCCACCTCGAAGGCACGGAACTGCTTCATCTGCGCATCCTGATCGACAAATCCGTGGTCGAAGTCTTCGCCAATGACCGCCAAGCTGCGCTGCGCCGCATCTATCCGTCGCACGCAGACAGTGTGCAAGTCAAGCTCTTTAGTGAAGGCGGCGCCACACGCGTCCATAGTTTGACCGGCTGGGAAATGATGCCGTCGAATCCCTATTAAGTCATCGTACATAAGATAGAGAGATTAGAGCTTAGAGATTGCGTCCATGTCAATTTCTAAGCTCTCTTTTATGTCCATGCTCCTCGTCATATCATCCTTCCCACCACAGATTGGTTGCTTTCTGAATTCGCTTGTCGCTATGGCCACCACCCACAGACTTCCTGAATGGCGTGGAAGATGCCTTCCGCGGCTTGGGGTGCTTCGTCGCCGGCGAGGATGAAGGGAAGGCGCACCCGACACAAGCAAGCAACTACGCTGGTTCTTTTTCGCTCATTTCCTTCTGATAGCGCGCCGCTGCAATGCGCGCCTGCACTTTGGCAACGAGCTCGGGGGTAAGTTCTGGCTCTGGTTCGGCGATTTCCCGTTCTGCCAAGATTTGATCAACCTCCTTGTCAGAAGCAAGTGCTGCCCAGCGGGCGTGCAGCGCTATAAATTCTTCCTCTTGCTTTTGAACTTCTTCCGGTGACATGCGTTGCACCACATACCCCGAGGTCACTTGGCGCGTCAAAGCATAGACAATATATTGATTGAGCGACACGCCTTCTTGTTGCGCCCAAAAGTCGAGCTCATACTGGAGCGTGTCCGGTAGTTTGATGGTGATTTCTGACATAGTCATTGCCCTTTACTCTATAGTTGCTAACAGTTTGACGAATTCGATGGGTGTCAGCACCTGTAAACCCAGCCGATTGCTCGCCCCTTGAAAATCACGCACATTGGACGTGATTAGCCTAGCATTGGCATTCATCGCGCAATCAATCACATGCTCATCGCCAGGAGCAGAAGACATGGGCCGCCAAGTATAATAAATGCGCACAAAATGGGTCGCTTCATCCAATAATTCATCCAACACGGCGATGACTTCGGCATAGCGCCATGCGGACAACTTGCGCGCTAATACATCATCATATTCATTGAGCAAAGCATTCGAAACACAAACCGTAAGCAAACCGGCCCGCCAAGCATCAACGATCAACCCACAGACGCCGGTTTGTTTCGTCAACCCCTCAAAAACAACGTTCGTATCCAGCACAACTCGTAGCGCCATGCAAATGCCCCCGAATGCTTTATACCACAAAAATCAGCGTACATGAAGTGTTCAGCATAACGATACAGTCGAAAACATCATCCGTTCAGTGAGGTCAATTCGCTACTTTCCGAATTCGTTGTCGTAGTCGTCCGCTACGGCCACCACACACAGACTTCCTGGATGGCGTGGTAGATCCCTTCTGCGGCTTGGGGCGCTTCGTCATTGATAGTTTGACCATGCCTATGATATGATAGCGAAAACGATAAACTTAGTATAACCAACGCTTGAAGAGAAGCTCGTCATTATGCCAGCCAGGTGGACGATCCACGACAGGTATGGAAACGAAATTTATTTGGCCCAGGAACGTTGGTTATACATTTTGCGCTACCATCCACAGTTGGATGGACTACTTGACGAATTGTTGGATTCGCTGCGCAAAGGACGGCGACGACAGCAACCAGAAGATGCCAGTCGCTATAAGTATTATCAATCTTGTGTCGAATTGCCGCCTGAGTATAATACCATTGTTGTGGTCGTCAAGTTTACGACCCAAATGCAGGCCGATGGCGCATTTGCCCCGAATAATTTTGTGATTACAGCCTGGGCTACCTATATCTACCGCGAAGGGTAAACACAATGCAGGACGAAGTCAAGCTTTCTGAAATCAACCTGACCGCCAAAGATGGATCACCCGTCCAGCTTGCTTATGAAGAGAGCGGGGATATTCTGGAGATTGTGTTTGCCGGGGTTGAACCAGATTGCGCGCTGGAACTGAACGATCATATTCTACTCAGCTTTAATCGCCAGCAACAGGCGGCGGCTGGTCTGACCATCCTCGATTTTTCTATGCTGGCAACCCCAACTGAATTCGGCCCACGCACTTTTGCGTTATCAGGGCTGGATGGGCTACCGACCGAACTGACAGAGACCGTCATCCATCTGCTTGCGCATTCACCGGTGAATCAATTCCTCAAGTTGCTCTCTTTCCAACCCGCCACCGGGAAACCCATTCCTCTGACCTATTTTGAGCGCACACCCGCCGCGACGATTGCCGCTGATTGACAGAAGACAAGGTGTGATAGCCGCACCTGATCAACCACAAGCCAGGTGCATTCATGCACATGCCCCGGCCCACATTGTCCTTCCCACCAAATCCGTTGCTGTCCAAATCGGCTGTAGTCTACGGCCACCACGCACAGACTTCCTGAATGGCGTGGAAGATGCCCGCCGCCGCTTGGGGCGCTTCGTCATCGGCGAGGGCGAGGATGAAGGGCAAGATCGCGGCTAGGTCACGCAAAAATTCGGGCCTTGGACGGGTCGCCAGAACCGGCAAGGAAGTGACAAATGATAGATAGGCATTTTGCGGCTGCTGTGAAGACCAATTCAATAGCTGTGGCACAAGTTCACGTAGCGCAACAATACGGTCACCACCGTCCTCCATCACACAAGCAGTAGCCAACGTCGCGGAGTCTTGCGGTGTAGAGAGATGGATAGCCTTATCGAGAATTGTACGTACAGCAGCCAATGTCTTCATTTGCTCGTATTCATCTAAGAATAGTGTAACATCTCGCAGCATGGCCGAATGTTTATCCTTGTTCCCAATCGCACGAGTAGCGATCAATGCCTCCTTATGCACTTCTGCTTGTTGTGGCGCTGGCAGATACCTTGCCACTGCATTCAAGGCTGCTACCCGATGAGATGCATCAAGAATTTTTCTGGCCGTTATCACTGCCTCTGCGCACACTTCCTCGCGTTGCGCCGTTGGCAAATGTACTGCCAACATGGACAAAACAGGCGCGCAGAAAGGTAGAGCCTTAATCTCTTTCGCTGCCGCTAGCGTCTCTGCAAACATTTGTCCTTGGCGTGGCTCTGGCAGAGATAATGCTAATCCATAAAAAGCAGAGGTACGGGAATATGCATTCGTCATTACTCTCACCATCGCCAACACTTCTTCAAGCAAGAGTTCTGGCAGGTATGGTGTAAGTTTACTAAGGGTAGATGCACGGGAAGATTCATCGGTAATTTCTCTTGCCGCAACCAGCGCCTTTTCAACAACTTTCTTCCGTTGTGACGCTGGTAGTTGCAATGCCACCGTATGTAACGCGCTCGCACGGGCAGGTGCATTCGGAATTGTGCTTGCAATGTCTAACGCTTCTTGGAGCAAGGATTCAGGTAAATGCGGTACAAGTTTTCTCAAAATAGACTCAAAGGAAGATCCATGCGTAATATCGCTCGCCGCTGGCAATGCCTCTTTGAGTAATGGCTCTGATAGATATGCTGCTAGCATACTTAAAGCTTTGACACGAGAAGGCGCATCGGTAATCTCGCTCGCTATCGTAATCGCTTCTTCAAGCACTTCTGCTCGCTGTGCTGTTGGCAAATACACGGCCAATGCACCCAAAGCTCTCGCACGAGAAGTTGCGTCGGTGATCTTTTTTGCTGCCACTAACGCTTTCTCCCGTAGAGGTTCTGATAAATATTTCCCTAGCGTTCCTAACTGTTTTGCATAGAACATCTCGTCCATTGCTCTGGCCATATTGGTTGCCATCAACGCCTCTTCGAGTAAGGACTCAGGTAGATAAGCAGCCAACACGTCTAGAGCTATCACCCGAAAAAGTGGATCTTCAATCTGTTTGGCTATTGGTAATATCTCTTCAAACAACGCTTTTTGTCGTATCGGTGACAGATACGCGGCCAGTGTACCCATAGTAGATACAAGGGTAGGCGGATGCGTGATCTTTCTCGCCTCTGCCAACGCTTCTTCAAGCAATTCCTCCTGCTGCTCCTTTGGTAAATACTTTGTCAATGCACCTAACGCTCGCGCACACGAAGACGCGTCCGTAATAGCGCTTGCCGCCGCTAGCGCTTCTGTAAGCACTTTTTCTTGTTGATCCGTTGGGAGACGTATTGCCAGTGCGCCTAAAATAGACGAGCGAGAAGTTGGATCTATTATCATCGTTTTTGCCATCGCTACCGTTTCTTCAAGTAGCTCTTGGGTCAAATAGGGAGCCAATACAATCAACATCTGGATACGCTTTGATTCTTCTGGCATCAATTTAGCAATGGTCAGGGCTTGGGTGGGCGTACGGACTCCGCAAGCTACGGCCTGTGCCAATAGCTCTGCTGTCAGATTACGTCCTAGCGCGGCGACGCTGGCGTGACAGAGCGCAGCTTTGATCTGCTGTACCAATGCTTCAACTCGCCCAGGTCGGTTAGCATTGTAGACTGGCTTTGCCTGTTCCCAGACCCGATCCACATCATTCAAGAAACTGGCATAACTCACATCCAATTCTTCCCACGCCCTGCGCCAGCCATTGCTGATCAAGGCATAGAAGCGAGCCGCCGGTGCCGCGCTCCGTTCCAGATGGACAGCGTAGTGTTGCAACAGATAACGTGGGGCAGCGGCAGGGGCAAGTGTACCGGCGTTAAGCTCGACTAAGATTTGTTCTCCCCACGCACAAAAGCGGCGATCCCAGTCGGCCTGTTCCTTACGGCTCAATTGCTCCCAAAAGAAGTAACCTAGCCGTGGATGACTGTAACTATAACCGTGCGCTTTGCCGTCACCAACCAGCCAGCGACTTACATACTCCAGCAATTCGCGTAACAAGGTGCTATCAGTCAGATCAGGGTGGAGCGACGCCAGATCATCCAGGGTCAAGGGACCTAGGCTAGCGGCAATGGCGTTGAGCAGCAGACGCAGATGCGCTTGTTCGGTGATTGGGTTGCGCCCTTGGATGCGCCACTGCTCGCGTTGATCCTGCCACCAGCGCTCGAAATAGCCACCCAGCCCGGGTTTGATCTGGTGTAAGTCTTCGGCACGCAAGGTTGTCACTTTCTGCCCTTGCGCCAGCAGCGCTTCGACATAGAGCCGCACCAATAGTGGATCACCTTCGCTCAGGCGATGCAGTTCACTGATTACATCAACTTGGGTCGCCAACTTATCAAGCGGATTGCCCAGCGAGGTCAATGCTTCCTCCACGCCGCGCCTAGTCAGGCCAGCCAAGGTATCCATGCACGCCAGATGTGGATTCTCCCAGCCAAGGATGGCCGCCCAACCGCCCGTCCCGCTCTCGCCTGGGCGGGTGCGCGCCGTCACTAGCACGCGCAGACCATCGGGTGGGTCGGCGCTAAAGAGACCGCGCCCTGGCGTCCAGCCGGTGGCTTCATCCAGCCCGTCGAGGATCACCAGCAATTGTTTGCCTTCGGGGGGCGAACGGCGCAGATAACTCTGGCAAACGCCCTTCCACTGTTCGGTTGTTAGCGAGGCGGGCGGCAGTTTTTCGGGTTCACTTTCGTAGAGGTTGGCAAGCCGGGCCGCCAGTGCCGCAAAGACGACTTCTTGTGTGGCGGTCTCGAAGCGCAGGCTGATTGGCACAAAAATCACATCGAGATCTGGTCGCGTAGTCAACTGGGCCAACCAGCGACAGACCAACGCCGACTTGCCGCGCCCGGCTTCGGCGATCATCAGGTAGTAGGGCGGCGCAACAGGGTCATCCAGCCAGGTGTGTAGTTCGTCCAACTGTTGCTGGCGACCGCCAAAGGGCACACGCTTCCGTTTGGATCCCAGGTATTCGAGCAGAAAGTCCTGAATGCGGGCGCTGTAGTCGATCACCAAGCGGGGCAAGCCAGTCACAAAGTAGTTTTTGATCGTCAGGTCACGCCCAGCAAAATTGTGCGCATTCACGCTTCCGGCAACGTAGGCGCCACCTGCGGTTGACACAGTTGGTCCACCGATCTTGAGGATAGTTTCCAACGCACCAGTCAACTGGGCCAACGCTTGACGTAGTGCATCCAGCGTAGCTGCGCTCTGCATGGTAGTCTCGGCCAGACGGCGGATGGCTTCCTCGCTGCTACGCTGGCGGCGCGCCTGCACGATCCACTGTAACGGTTGTTGGTTCTCGATGTGCTGGTTGAGTTGGTCGAGCAACAGGGTAGCAAACGTTGCAAATTCCTGGCGGTAGTGGATGGCGCTGTCGATGGTGAGGTGGTTGAGCCAGAGTTGGGTCAGTTCTTCGGGGGTAGGCCAGGGCGCGGCGGGTTGCAACGTGCGGGCCAGCAACGGACCACCCACGTCGCGCAGTGTTTCAGTGAAATAACGCAGATCACGGCCAGGGAAGGTAGGCGCGGCGGCGGTTAGGGCCTGGATTAGTGCAGACTGAAAGGCCAGTTTCTCGAGGTCACGCCCCAAGCGTTGGCGCAACCAATCGCTCAGGCCGGCGGCTTCGGCCAACGCGCCAAAGACCGTTTCGGTGATGGCTGGAATAAGGAGACTGAGGAGCGGTTCCATAGGGAATTATCATAGCATAGGGCTGCACGTAAATCCAGACGATCTGGTGAGAAATTGGGGATGGTCGAGGTTTTTGGCGGCTTTTCCGCGGGAATGAATTCCGCGGCTAACAGTAGCAAGTCGCCGCAGCGACTGGGATCCTAGTCGCTGCGGCGACTTGCTATTGTCGTTCGACGGAGACGTTCGGCGAGCTCAGTCGAGTCGCTCACGCCGAAGTCTGCCGCCGATTTTAATCGTGCTTTAAGCGTGCCAAAAATGTGGATGCGCGCTATACCGCGGTAAAACCACCATCGACACACAAAATCTGGCCGGTCACCATGCGCGCGGCGGGCGAGGCCAGGTAGATGACCGCGGCGGCGATCTCTTCTGGTTCGGCGAGGCGGCCCATGGGCACCTTTTCCAGATTTTTGGCAAAGGCCGGGTTTTTGACGGCCGCCTCTAGCATCGGCGTGCGCGTAAAGGTCGGCGCGACAGCGTTGATTGTAATCTTGTGTTGCGCCCATTCACCAGCCAGCGAGCGGGTGAACTGACCGACGGCGCCCTTGGCCGCCGCATAAGGCGTGCGCAACGGTCCACCGACGACGCCCACCTGCGAGCTAATCGTGATGATGCTGCCTTCGGTCTGCTGCTCGATCATCTTGCGCGCCACGGCCGTGGCGATGAAAAAGGCGCCCTTGAAGTTGACATCGACAATAAAGTCAAACTCGGCTTCGCTGTAGTCTAAGGCCGATTTGGGCGTATTGACGCCGGCATTGTTGACCAGCACATCGATGCGCCCAAAAGTAGCGGCGACTTGGTCGACAAAAGTGTTGATACTTTCCACGCTGGCTAGATCGAGCGGCCAGACCTCGACTCGCCGCCCCATCGCCCGGCATTCGGCCACGACCGGCTCAGTCTCGGCTACGTTACGATTGCCCAGTGCCAGATCGGCGCCCCATTCGGCCGCGGCCAGCGCAATCGCTTTGCCGATGCCCTTGCTGGCCCCGGTGACGATGATGACTTTGCCGGTCAAATCAAAATTTACACGTTTGGTCATGATTTTGGCTTCCTTTGTCTACGAAAATTTCTGTCGTTATCAGCGAACTATTGTAACAGCAAACCCCACCCCAGCCCTCACGGCCATTAAGGTAAGAAACGTGGCAAGTCGTAGGTGCGGTTTGTAACCGCACTGTCTGGTTTGAACGGAAACGTGCGGTTACAAACCGCACCTACGAAATTCCTTACCTTGATGGCCGTGAGGGTTAGGGTGGGGTGCGTCGTTACAGTTTTGTCAAATCTACAGTTACTTTGCCACCTTCACGAC
>JBBRVA010000119.1:0-13724 GCA_038247295.1 Caldilineales bacterium
CAGATAATCCATTTTGTCCAGCAGACCGGCCAGGTCGCCGCCGTGGTAGAAACCTTTGTGGGCGGGGTCAAAACCGGTCTTCAGACGGTCGCCGGTTATTTTGCCGCGGTCATTGCTAGAATCGCCGTTTTGGAAGCGATCCGGCAGGACGAAGTAGAAGACATCATCGACCATCGGATGGCGCACCGGCGCTTGGACGATGGCGGTCAGGTCTGCGTCGGCAACATCGGTGGACGCATCGCTGTGCTCTGCCAGCGCCACTTGTACGGTAGATGCCCTTAGCCAGGTAAACAAGACGAGTGTAATCAACCCTATGCCCGTGATCACACGGAGGACGACTGGGTTGAGTAGCAGATAATGGCGGGTTATATTGCGCATTGGATCCTCCTATCTAACAAATGGGCCAGGTGCACAGGGGATGAGTAGCCCTGCTCAATCAAAATCAGTCGGCCAATGTGGATTGCGATAGTGCGCAAAAAAACGCTCAATCTGCGCCGTGGTTACGCGGCTGGTGGAAAGGGGTGGCAGTTGATCCTCCCCAAAGAAATCGACACCGTCAGTCTCCTCGCTCTGGGTGGGTGCGCCGCCCAGTAGTTCGCACTGGAAGATCAATTTGTAAATGTGGAACGGGTGGGGTGGATGACCGTGTTTATCACGGTCGTAAAGGGCTAAGAGCTTGACCGTGCGAGTCTGGTAACCAGATTCTTCGGCTGTTTCGCGCACGGCGGCTATGCTTGGTGATTCGCCCACGTCGGCCCAGCCACCGGGCAGCGTCCACAGACCATCCGCCCGTTCCCGCACCAGCAGGATCGCATCATTGCGGAAGACGGCCGCACGCACATCCACTTTGGGCGTGGCATGACCAACTTCCGCCGTGAAGAGAGCCCGAATTAATGT
The DNA here is from genome assembly GCA_038247295.1 of Caldilineales bacterium. Lineage (GTDB taxonomy): Bacteria > Chloroflexota > Anaerolineae > Caldilineales > Caldilineaceae > JAPLGZ01. The sequence continues at coordinate 898 of JBBRVA010000119.1, forward strand.
GACCGGTGTATCAGTATGCTGGGCCGCGATCTCTGCCGCCAGCGTCGAGAGCGCATGGTAGCGTTCGATATCATACACATCTTTGGTATAGGTCAGCCCCGTTTGCGCAATCGCCTGGATTTGCCTGACCCACGTGAGCCACTGAAAGTTCAAGTAGTTGATCTCCGCTGATTCGTAGACAAAGGTATGCTTTACTCAACCTAAATTCACAGCTTGTGTTACAATTCAAGTCTCTCTATTTTTTCGCGCATGACAGAAAATTGCACATCATGAAAACATTGACTGTCATTCGTCACCAATTGATGCAAGGTGAATTTGAGTTTAGTCGGCATGCATTCAGGCGGACAGTCGAGCGCAATATAAGCGAAGTTGAAATTCGTCACGCAGGTATACAAGCTGAAATTATCGAAGAATATCCGGATGATAAATACTCGCCCAGTTGTCTGATTTTAGGCTTTACACAAGCGGGACGCCCGTTACATTTGCAAGTATCAATTGCAGATACAATACTGGTCAAAATTATTACGATTTATGAGCCTGATGGACAAGAATGGATAAATTATACGCAACGGAGGTAGTGATGTTCCAGTGCCATGTATGCGGCAACACAAAGGAGCGCACCGAACTGGTCAGCGAGATTTTTAATATTGACGGTAGATTCCTGTTAGTCGAGCAGATTCCCGCCCAAGTATGCACGAATTGTGGCGAGCCGACATTTAGTCGTGAGGTCACCGAAAGAGTTCGTCAGATGGTGCATGGTGAAGTTAAGCCGGTGCGCTCTATCAATCTGCCTGTTTATGCTTTTGCTGAAGGTACAAAACCAAACTCACGTGGCTTGATCACACATCAAGCCTGAGCGCCAACACCCGCACCGCTTTCCACTGACTACACTCGGCGGCCCAACGCCGGGTCAACTCGCCCTCGCGGCCTTGTTCCATCATCTCTGCGGCTAGACCAGTGCAGCGCACCTCCACGCCAAACTGATCGGCTTTGCGCCCAGCCCGCTCGATCCGTTGGCGGCAATCACTCAACCCCATCAGCGCCGCGTAGATTTCGCCTTCCACCGTGTCGGCCAAATGGCTCGCGTTGCCGGTTTGACTATCAGCCTTACCATCTTGCAAGCGCAACAACTGCCAGCGCCATTGAACGACAGTTTGCGGCTCGGCATCTTCATCCAACAAATCAGCCCGCGCTTGGTTCGACGTGGCCCAAACATTGAGCGCAAACTCGGCTGGGCTGTCGAGCACGGTCTGGAAAAATTTATGCACATCTTTGAAATCACGGCTAAAGCGCGCCGGCGGTAGATCTTGGCGCGCTTGACGACCGTAGCTTTTGCTGGTTAAGCGCTCGTCTAGAATCGCAACGACGCCAGAATCGGTCGCGCGGCGGATCAGGCGACCAAAGCCCTGCTTGAGCGCCAGCGTCATCAACGGGGTCATGTAATCGCTAAAACTGCTCTTGCCACCGTCATCGATCATCTTCATACGTGCGCTGTGCAACGGGTCACCCGGCGTCGGGAAAGGCATCTTGTCTAGCACCACCAGGCTCAGGTTATCACCAGGGATGTCCACGCCTTCCCAAAAAGAGCGCGTCGCCAGCAACACACTATGTTTAGTCTCTTTGAACCAAGCAAGCAGCGCATCGCGCGGAGCGTCGCCCTGGGCGCGCACCGGCCAAATCTTTTGGCTATCGCCCTTTTGCAGCCGATCCTGTACTTGCTGCAAACCGCTCCAACTGGTGAAGAGACAGAGTGCACGGCCGCGGCTCACCTCTAACAGGCGCTCGATTTCGCGAGCCACTGCATTATAATAGCCATCCGCATTGCGCCAGTCGTAGGCAGGCAGCGCAGGTTGATAGAGTAACGCTTGGTGTGGATAGTCAAAGACGGCCGGTAGCACCTGTTCTTCGCCCGTTTCTATCAGCCCGCAGCGCGCCTTAAAATGTTCGAAATGGCGGTTGGTCGAAAGTGTAGCACTGGTGCAAACCACGGTGCGGGCAGCCGCGCCGTCCGCAGCTTCGGGGTGAAAGAGATGTTGGCGCAACAAATCGGCAGGGTTGATCGGCGCGGCGTGCACCTCTAGCGTGGTATGGCGACGGTCGAAGACGCGCACTGCGTAGCGTACAAAGTCGCTATCGCGCTTGCTTACCGCCACGGTTAACAATTTGGTCGATGTGCTGTTGAGCGCTTCCATGGCCAATTCGTAGGCCTTGCGTTCTTCCGAACGCTCATCGCTGCTATCATTTTTAGCCCCCTGCTTGGCCCCATCTTTCTTTTCACGCTCTGCCTTCTCCGCAAAAGGATTGGTCAATTTCAATCGTTGCGCCATCTCGGCCAGCGCCCGCCCCAGTTTTTTCATCTCTTCCAGGTCGGTTTCGATCCGGTAGGAGTTTTCGCGGCTCAGATGGGCCACTTCCTGAAAAGCCAACGTATTGTGGAAGCGCACTTCGTCAAGTTGGTCGGAATCAAAATGCTCTTTGAAGATCGTGCGGCTCAACAGTTGCTCAACGGTATAATCGGTGACGCTGGTCTCGAAAACAGCGGTGGCGGTCTGTTCTAGCCCGTGCGCTTCGTCGATGATGTAGACGCCGGCGGGTGGCAAAATGCGATAGCCAGCTTCACCCAATTCCAGTGCGTTGAGCAAAAGATGGTGATTGGTAATTAAAATTTGGGCTTCGGCAGCCTTATCACGCATATGGTTGACCCAGCAATCGTCGGCATAATAGCGACAATCACCATGCAAGCAGTCATCGGGAAAGCTGACAATGCGCGGACGTAGTTCATTGTTTAATAGGAAGGGCAGATCATCGACATCGCCCGTGTCGGTCTCTTCCAGCCAGGTGCGCAGAAAGGTGACTTGCTCATCGGGCCGGTCGTAGAGAGCAATATATTGGTGCTCGGCGAATTCTTTATCCCATTTATGGTTACAAATAAAATTGCTGCGGCCCTTGACAATCACGGCGCTAATCGCGCGCCCCATTACCTGGCGCAAAAATGGGATGTCTTTGTAAAAAAGTTGGCTTTGCAGCGACTTATTGGCTGTCGCAACGATAATGGTTTTGCCGCTCAGAATGGCTGGCACCAAATAGGCAATCGACTTACCCGTACCGGTGGGCGCTTCGATCAGGGCGTTGCTCTGTTGCAGCAGGGCGCGCTTGACGGCTTCGGCCATCTCCAATTGGCTGGGGCGTAATTCGTAGCCAGCCAGATGTTTGGAAAGTGCGCCATGGCGACCAAAAAAGTCGGCCAAATCGCTTGCGGCCAGTTGTGCCATCGTGTTGTCAAGTGGCTCCTCTGGCGGGGGTGCGTCAAAGTCCTCATCGGGCGGACCGTAGGGTTCGTCAATTAGTTCAGGGTCGTAATATGGCTGGCGTCGCTGGGTCATAAGGCTAAGCATTGATCGATAACCGGCTGTGGCGCAGTTCCGATTCTCGGAACGCTTGATGCAGTCACACCGGGTGTTGGTTGACGACTAAGTGTAGCACGCATGTGCGACGGTCGCCAACTATTTGGCCCTACTGGCGACGATTTGTAAACGATTTGAAAGATCTGAGACAGTGCTCTTGGCCGTATACTGTTACGGTATGCTGAGCTTTTAAAAATTATCTCTATCGTATTGCGTGTCCAGCGTGGTTGCGCTCAAATGTGACCCTAGCCCCACCCAATACGCAATCTGGTCTAAAGGAGTACGCTATAATGCGTGTATTAATTACCGGCCACAGTGGCTACGTCGGCTCGGTTATGGTTCCCCTGGTGCTCGCGGCGGGGCACGAAGTGGTGGGACTAGATGTCAATCTATATGAAGGATCTACCTATGGTCCCAACGCTGCGCCCTTACCAATCCGGCAAATTGAGAAAGATATTCGGGATATCAACGCGCGTGATCTTGAGGGCATTGACGCGATCATTCACCTGGCAGCGCTTTCGAACGATCCGCTCGGCGATCTGAACCCCGAATTAACCTACGCTATAAACCATCGCGCTTCGGTGCGCATGGCCCAATTGGCCAAGCGGGTCGGCGTTCAACGGTTTATTTTTTCTTCGTCGTGTAGCAATTACGGCGCATCCGGCGATGACTGGCTGGATGAGACTTCCCCCTTTAGCCCGGTAACCGCGTATGGCATCTCCAAGGTGCGGGTCGAGCAAGACGTTGCCCAACTGGCCGACGCCCATTTTTGTCCTACTTTTATGCGTAGTGCCACCGCCTATGGGGTATCACCGCGTCTCCGCTTTGATCTAGTGCTTAACAACCTGGTCGCCTGGGCCTATACGACCGGGCGTGTCTACCTGAAGAGTGACGGCACACCCTGGCGTCCTATGGTCCACATTGAAGATATGTCGCGAGCGTTTCTCGCCGTGCTACATGCACCATGCGAACTAGTCCACAACCAGGCCTTCAATGTCGGCCGACCGGCGGAAAACTATCGCATGCGTGACCTAGCCGAGATTGTGGTGGCGACCGTGCCTGGTAGCCAGGTGGAATATGCCGAAGGCGCGGGTCCGGATAAACGTTGTTACCGAGTTAATAGCAGCAAAATTGCCCGTACATTGCCCGAATTCGAGCCACAGTGGGATGTACGACGGGGCGCGCAAGAATTATATGCGAAGTATCAGCAGGTGGGTCTGTCTGTGGATGATTTTGAGGGACCGCGCTATCGGCGAATTAGCCATATCAAACATTTGATCGGCACAGGGCAGTTGGACGAAAATTTGCGTTGGCGCACCGCTGTCATGGCATAAGCAGCACAAACGGCGCGCTTATACGCGTTAAAAATAATGTGGTAATACAACAGGGGTGAATGATCTAAAAAGAGGTGCCCTGGTAAAGAATTGGTTCTTTACCAGGGCGCCTCTTTTTAAAGCGATTTAGAAAAACGCTTTACATTACTCGGCGGGCGGGATAATGACGGCATCGATCACCTGAATCACACCATTGGAGGTCTGAATATCCTTGGTGAGAATCGTCGCGCCATTGATCTGAATGGTATTACCTTGCACATCGAATTTGACTGGCTTGCCTTGGACAGTCGTGGCTTCCAGGTCATCCGACAGATCAGCCGTGGTCAATTCATTGGCGATCACATGGTAGCGCAGGATATCTGTCAACTGACCACTTGGGTCGGCCAACAAACGATCAAGGGCGCCGGCCGGCAATGCAGCAAAGGCGGCATCGGTCGGGGCAAAGACGGTGAAGGGACCAGCTCCACGCAATATGGTGTCAAGACCGGTGGCATCAAGTGCTGCGACTAGAGTCTTAAAGCCGCCGTTGGCAATAGCTGTATCTACAATGTTAGCGCCAGTCGCGCCACCTGTCGTGGTCGTTGTGTTAGTCGGTGTAACCGTGCCGGTGCGCGTTACAGTGGTGGTCGGCGCAACTGTGGTCGTGCGTGTTGCCGTGGTGGTGCTGGTTACAGGGGTAGTCGCTGTTGTCGTCGCGGTAGTTGCAGTCGTGGCAGCTGTTGTTGCCGCTCGGGTTGCGGTTGCTACCGGAGCAGTCGCTGCGGCAGGCTGTGTCGCGCCGGCAGAAATTTGCGCTTGTGTTGGCAGCTTGATCACATCGCCAACCTCAATTACGTTACAATCTGTAAGACCATTGAAGGTACAGATCTGTTGGTATAGTTGGTAGTCGCCATAAATATCGCGTGCAATCAAAGCAATCGTGTCACCCGACTTGACGGTATAAGTACCGCCCGGTGTACCCGTGCGAGCCCCAGCTGTGGCTGTCGTCGTTGTCGCGGCTGTTGCAGCTACCGGTGCAGGAGTCGTTGCTGTGGTTGCCACGGTTGTCGTAGTTGCTGTCGTTGTAGCCGTATTGCTGACAGCAGCAAGCTGAGCCGTGCGCGTCTGGCCAGAATCATCGCTCAGAAGCCCGCCCGTGGCAGAGATTGTATAGCTGCCGGGCACTTGCGATGTGTTGTAAACCAAAACGACATATTCGCCTTCGCCGACGGCTTTGAAATTCGCCACGCGCTCATTCGTATCGGCACGGAACGTGCGATTACCTGCGGCAATTGCAACTTCACTGGGGTTGGCGCCAGCCTGGAACTGGGCGAATCCGGCCTGGTCCAGCACCCAGAAATTGAGCCGGCGGGCCAATTCGCTGCTATCTTGCGGATCAAAAGTCAGGCTTAGGCTGATTTCGGCGTCGCGTTGCGTAGGCTTCAAGCCTAGGAAGTGCTGGTCATTTTGTTCGGGCAAATCGCCTTGTAGTTGAGCGGCGCTTACCACGCCCGGTTGCGTTGGCACAACAGCCACGGGGGCTGCAGCTGGCGCTGTCACCGCGGGGGTCGTGCTGGTGGTTGTACCTGTCGTCGCTACAACTGGCGCCGTTGTGGTCGTCGTGGTTGCGGCCGTTGTCGTAACCGGTGCTACTGTGACCGGCGCTGTTGTGGTCGTTGTGGCGGTCGTTGTGACCACCTGCGTTGCATTCGGATCAGTTACTTGGCCAGAATCGTCGCTGATAAAGCCATTAGTCGCCGTCAGCGTGAAGTTAGCATCGCTATTCGAGTCGTTGTAAACAATAATCGTATAGCGGGATAGGCCAAAGGCATTAAGGGAAGCACCTAACGTATTGCTGGGTCCGTTTTGGACGAAGCTGGCAGTGCCTGCCGCGATCGCAATATCGTTCAACGCTTCGCCGGCAATAGCGCCAGGCAGGCCTTGCTCATCTAAAATGAAGAAACCAACACCGTTTTGGGCCGCATCTGCCCGGTCCCATTCACTAATAACGGTAATTTGAGAGCCGAATTGCTCGGGTTCTAAACCTAGCCAAATTTTAGCAAACTGACCGCCAGTCAGCGTGCCACGCACTTGTTTAGCGCGCAAGGTTTGCGCAACAGGTGCGCTTGGTACCGCTGCACTTACCAAGGTGGCAAAGGATGCGGTGAGCACAGTAGCAACGATGAGTGCAGCAATGAGTCTTTGAACTATGGGTTTCGACATTATTGACCTCCAGTCGACTATCAAAATAGTAATCAAATAGGTAAAGTTCTAATCAGGTGCGAATCGGTTTGGATTTGTTTCTACGAACTACTTTTAGTATGAACCGGCAAATCATCCTTTCAATACGATTGCTCGACAGTTACTACCTGTCATGCTGCCCGTATGAAGTCACCACAGTGTATACCGGCTAGCCTGCATCTGCTATTACTAGCATGTGAATAAAAGCTTTTACAGCGTACAATTTACGTTGCGTTCAAGCAAAAGCTTGCCATTCTGTATGAACGATAACTTGAACATTATACCCTTATCTTAAACTAGTAGCAAAACAGCAGGCGAATTGCGCCGACTTGGCTATGGGCTGGGCGTCACAGCAGTTGTGATAGGTACTGTCGATAGTAAAGTTGCGGTAAAAGTTGGCGTAAAGGTTGGCGTTGGCGCAGTGAGCTGGATTTGACGCGAAAAGTAATCTTGATATTGGTTGTCACGGCTGATCACGCGCAATCGCATATCGTAAACGCCAAAAGGTAAACGAGAAAGATCCAAACGGGCCAACAGACCAGAGGCCGGGTTCTGGCTGCTGACGAGGAATGACCACTGATCCGAGCCACTGGGGGCAAGATATAACTCCCAGCGCAAGAAATTAGGGCTGTTCGCTACGCCGCTTACTTCCACAACGCCGCTGACCGAGGCAGTTGTGGCCGGTAGAAAGATACCCACGGCGGGGGTTGCAGTAGGCCGCTTGTGATCAGGCACATAGGTCTGATTAGCGACGCGCAGGTTGCGCACGTAATACTCGTCGTAATTGCTATCCCGAAAGACAAGGCGCAGACGCAGATCATAGAAACCGTCGGTCAGCCGCTTTGTGTCCAGCGTATAGAGAACATCCTGCCAGAGCTGATCTTCACTGCTGTAGATCTGCGCCCACTGTTCACGACCGCTGGTTGTAATGGCCAGTTCGTAACGGACGAATGGATTGGCACTCGAACTGTTGGCGGTGCCAATGATAGTAACCTTGCCCCGCAGCACATCCTCATGTTCTGGCAGAAAGATGCCAGGTCCATTGGGAATATTGCTGAGCAAGGCCGGTTCAATTGTCGGCGTGGGGGTCGGAATTAGAACCAGCGGTGATTCTGGCTGCGGTGGCAGTGACGTCCCGAACTCGTTGCGCAATGGCGTGGGCGTCGGTGGGTTGGCATTGCGAATCTCCATGTTGCGCAGGAAGGTCTCCGAGTAGTTACCATCGTCGCGCAGGACGCGCACGCGCAGATCGTAAAACCCATCCGGGAATTGGGTCGTATCAAGCCGGTATAATACCCCATCACTGACAAATGCATCACTCGTTGTCAGCCAGCGCCAATCTTCACTGCCCGCAACGGCAATATGCATGTCGTAGCGCCGATAGGCATCAATCAGTGCGGTGCCTGTGATATTCAACCAGCCAGCCACGGCATCACCCGGTTTGGGGGCGGCAATTTCATTGACGATGCGCGGGGGCCGCGTGGCAGTGGGCGTCGGCGTCAAGACCTGGCCCGGAAATGGCGTAAAAGTCGGCGTCGGGCTAAACGTAGGACTAGGCGTAATGCTGCCGGTCGCGGTGCCGGTTGGTGTCCAGGTAGGCGTTTCCGTCATAATGGTTGTTGTGCCAGTTACAGTTGGCGTCCAGGTCGCAGTGAATGTAACGGTAAACGTAGGCGTCGGATTCCCTTGGGCGAATAATACAGGAAAGGCCCACGGCCATTGGGGAATAAGTGATATCGTTACGGCTGCTAGCGCAATAATGACCAGCGCACCCTGTTTTGCCTTCACTGAAATCAAACGTCTATCCACCTTGAATTACACCATGATGACACGGCGCATCACCAGCTTCACCCTGTTTGTGCGGAATTGCAAAAGCCGGACTGATCTGATTGCCATTACCATCGACTATGGTTAGATAGAGCTGGTGGGGCGCCGCAGCCGGGATAGGAAAATCAAACTGGCCATAGTCACTGGCGCCACTTTTGCTCGTTGTATAGGCATAATTGCCCCACTCATCGCGCAGATAGACGGTAATACCAGCCACAGGCGCGCCATCCGCATTGACCATCCGCCCCATCACATACGAACCGGGGCAATTTGCATCATGTATAACGGGTCCGGCCAACACATAGTTCCCGCTGAACAGCGCCCCCCCACTACCTGGCGCCGCGTTCATGTTGGCTATCTCGACAACGCCACCGCCTGCATCTGTGGTGTCTACTAGAATACGCAAGCCGGCATCATTAGGATTCGCATTGGCAGCCAGAAATTGTGGCGCCAGTGCTTGCAATTGATCACAAGCCCCCAAATTCACCGCGGTTGGATAACGCATGCTCCAGGCGATCACTTGTTGCTGCTCGCGGGCAATGGTGGCCAGTCGGATGGCAGAAGGGGAATCGCTTGGTACGGTGCTGGTTATAGTTGATACGGCCTGATTGGCGCTTGGCAAACCCAACCCATTGGGCAACTGTAACACCAACCGTGGCGCAGCATCAAATCTAACACCGTGCGCTGGCGCTGCTTAACGGCAGACAGGTTGGTATAGGGGTCTAAAATGGCGGGTTGCTGAGGAATGCCAGCCAATAGCGTGGCTTCGGCCAAGGTTAGCTCGCTGGCGGATTTGCCAAAGTAGAGTTGGGCTGCGGCTTCGGGTCCGTAGGCCTGGTTGCTGTAATTGAGCAAATTCAAGTACATCGTCAATAATTCGGGCTTGGTGTACAACGCGGTTAATTCTTGGGCCAATCCTGCTTCCAGAAACTTACGGCTGAGCGAGGCATCGAAGCGTTGCTCCACACCCAAGAAGAGATTACGCGCCAACTGCATCGTGATCGTGCTGGCGCCCGACGCAATCTTACCATTGCGCAGATTTTGCAGAGCCGCACCGGCGATGCGGGCTGGGTCGATACCATTGTTAACAAAAAAAGAAGCGTCCTCAGTTGCGACGGTGGCGTTGGACCTGGTTGATAGCGTTGTAAATAGCGCTCTACTTCTGTTGCTAAATCGGGTGAAGTGCGTGGCCCTATGCGGATACCAGTTGTCATTGCAGCCTGAATGCGGGGCTCTAAGACCGTTGCTGTCGCGAGCGTAACAGTACGCGCTTTACATCCACCAAGGATAGCGGCTGATAAAACAAATAGCAGGCAGATAACCATTGTTTTTGCCGACGGCAGCCGCCGACCCCACATTAGGCTGGCACGAACTAAACTATTTTTTGCATGCTGGCCGACAGCTTCCTTTATGCTACACATATATCCCCATATCGATTTGTACGTCTGATCTACGTGTAGCGGGCGCGCAATCACGACCCCGCCATCCTACGTATGAAGTGCAGAAAAGATTTCAATAGGAGTTATTCTAGTACACTTGGGCGGAAATAACCATACTATTCTCCGGTGAATCAGTAGTGAATCAGTAGGACAGTGAGACAGTACAAACACTGTTCTACTGTCCTACTGATTCACTGTCTTACTTACGCCCAAGTGTACTAGAGGTAAATCTTGTGAGGAGGAAATTATTTAGGGGGGGAAACAGGGATATGGGAAAGAGGAAACGAGATCAGCTGCTGATCTCGTTTCCTCTTTCCCGTATCCCTGTTTCTAAACTATCAGTTTCCCTGCCAAACGACATGGTGGCAAGGGGCGTCGCCACCCGATTCTCGCCCGTGTTGGACAACCGCCGTCGCACTTAATGGATTGCCGGCGCCATCCACCACTGTCACATAAATGTCACGGGCACGACCATCACTAATCGGAAAATCAAAGTTGCCATAGTCAGCGGCACCGGCCTTACTCACCGATTCGCCGCGATTGCCCCACTGGTCGACAAAGCTGATACGCACGCCGGCCACCGGGGCCCCATCCGCGTTGAGCACCCGGCCCAGGATATAATTGCCTGGACAATTGTTATCATTTGAAATACCAGCAACTACATAATTACCCGGCTGGGGCAATAGCGCAGGCGCATTGACCACCGGCGCTGGCGTGGCCGTGGCAGGAGCCGTTGGTGTAGGTGTGGGCGGCAAACCAGCAACGATGGTTGCGCCTGGCCTGGGCGCCGCTGGTGTTGGTGTGCGCACATCGGCCACTTTTTCATCACTATTGTCGGCTTGCACCCGTTGCTCATCAACAATTGTAACGGTTTTGCGTGTACTTTGCGTCTGGATCGTCACACTGCGTACCGTATTGTTAAACATGCCTTGAATGACACCGGTGACACTGTCACACGGGCCCAGATAAAGTGGAGAATTAGCTCGATAACTCCAATTCAAGACATCGATTTGTTCTGTTTGCAGGTGTTTGGGCAGCAAGGTAAAGTCGGCCAGCATTGGGTCGAAGTAACGCGTGGGGCCACCAAGACTGGGCGGTCGTATCACGCCCGGCAATGCCGGATATTGGTCGGTTTTGATCAGCCGATCGGTTATACTTGGCGCTGGCGCGAGTTGGCCGATGCCATCGGGTAGACGATAGACCATCGTTTGGGTGCCTAGATTATCGGCACACATACCCACACGCCGGCCACCATCGTTACCAATATAGACCGTAGCCATTTTTGCGTTGACAATACTATCTTCTAATAAGTGCGCTTCGCCCATCTTGTGCACCCAATCGTGGGTGAAGACTTCACCATCGGGGCTACAACCTATATTTTTAGGACATTCGACAAAACGCTTTTCCACACTCTGTGGCGGGGTAAATTCCCACGCCGTTAGGTCGGCTGGCGCGTCTAGGGTCTGGAGAAGCGCAGGATCAGCAAAGACCGCTTCCATAAAATCATGCCACATCGGCGCGGCGCCCGTAATGCCAGAGATGCCACGCATGGCGTGGCCGTCACTGTTGCCAGCCCATACGCCGGCCAACAGATAGCGGCTGTAACCTACTGTCCAGTTATCGCGCCAACTGGTGGTCGTGCCCGTTTTTACGGCCGCCGGCCGGGTCAACTTTAAGACGCTGTTTGTGCCAAAGGCCGGGATGCGGGCATCGTTATCGCTCAGGATGTCTGTGACTAGATAAGCAGCGTCGGCCGAGATAACCTGTTGGGGTTGCGCAGGCTCCGAGCCGGGCAGCGGATTGCCGAATGCATCCTTGATCGACAAGATCGGTTCGGCTGCCAAAAACTGACCTTGATTGGCAAGGGTATGATAAGCCGTGGTGAGTTCAAGTAGCGTCACTTCATTGCTGCCAAGCGTCATCCCTAAACCGTAGGACACATCATCGCGGTCATAGCTTTTAACCCCCATGTCACTACCGCTCTCACGCATCCGGTCGATGCCCACCCGATCAAGCAACTTTACCGCCGGCACATTATAGCTATTGGCCAGCGCCATACGTGCGGTTACAGGGCCACGAAATTTACTGTCATAGTTGGTGGGCCGATATCTCTGAATCTCGGTGATCTGATAGCTTACCGGCAAATCCCACAATACAGAAGCTGGGCTAATCAGATCATCCTCAAAGGCCGTAGCATAGAGAATCGGCTTGACGGAACTGCCCGGTTGGCGTGCACTGATGGCGACATTGACCGCGCCATCAATCTGCGCGTCCGCGTAATTGGCGCTGCCGACCATGGTCAGGATTTGGGCGGTACCCGGCTGCAGGGCAACCAGCGCGCCATTGGTTAAGTCGTAACGCGGACGCAAAGCGGCAACGGTATCGGCCACAACTTTTTCGGCCACAGCCTGCATATTCAAATCGAGCGTGCTAACAATTTTTAACCCGGTGCGATGCAAATCGTCGATGTCGAAGCGTTGTCGAACATGATTTTCCAGATAGGTGACAAAGTGCGGGGCAAGCGTCAACGGTGGCCGCAAGTCTGGATCCGTAGCCAACGTAACTGGTTCGGCCCAGGCGGCATCGGCCTCATCTGGGGTCAG
>JBBRVA010000120.1:0-13673 GCA_038247295.1 Caldilineales bacterium
CAAACTGGCCAGTGAAAAGTTGGAAAGCACGCCTATCCCCAATTTGCGCTGACGCGCTTCGAGCAGCGCCGGTCGTGCATCGAGAAAAGGAAGCATACAACTAGTGTACTCAAATCGCTCATGCACATGACGATTGATAAATGCAATAGTATGATCGCGCTTGATAGTCGCAATGCTTTCTGGTAAATATTCGGCTAATGAGCGCCAATTCGCTTCAGATGTGCGCAACGCATCTAATATACGTTGACGCTCCTCAATTTCCGCTTGTAATTTTGTGTTACTTTGGCTTAATTCTTCTGTTCGTCGCTCGACTCGCTCTTCAAGTTCAGCCCGAGATCGTTGGAGTTCAGTTTCGCTGATCTGTAATTCCCGATTAACGGCCGCCAAAGTGGCGGACGTTTGCCGGATTACGTCTGCCTTTTCTTCCACTCTACGGATAGAGGCATTTAATAAAACTGTGTTCAGTGCGATGGCAAAAAATAATACGACTAGGTCATCCAGCAGTGATCGTGTATTTACAGATGGTGTAACCAGCCCTACCCACTCTAAATAAAAAATGTGAGTATGGTTGCGACACATATTCCAGCAAAGATATTCATGCTCCGTCTACCCAGTAGCAGACCGGAAAGCGGAATTAGGGCAAAATAGGCCATTACCGTGGGAGTTCTTATGCTGCGAAAGACCACCGCGTTCATATAGCCGGTTAAAGCAAATACCATTGCTAATAGTGAGCTACCCACGGCTAAAGCCTGTGGGCTTCCAAGAGTGACGGCTACGCCGTCACTCCCAGAACTTGTTCCGTGGCCGAGCGTCTAACTGCACTACTCGTATATCCAACGGCGTTACTTCCCCAGGCCCCCTGGGTAGCTTGCTTCAAAATGTTGTTAGCGGCGTTCAAGTCTCTATCGTGAATCGTGCCGCAGTTTTGACAAGTCCATTCACGATGCTGTAGTTTTAGATTGGTATTCTTGTGACCGCAATCGCCACACAGTTTAGAAGACGGGAAGAATCGATCCACATGCCGCGTTTCGCCGCCGTTCCAAGCTTGCTTGTACGTCACAAAGTTGACGAACTGCGACCAGCCTGCATCACCAATCGACTTAGCCAAGTTGTGATTCGCCATCATGCCTTTGATATTCAAGTCTTCAAAGGCAATCGTGGAAAAGTTGTTCACCAGTTGGCGACTCAATCGATGGTGAAAGTCAAGCCGCTTGTTGGTAATCTTCTCGTGCGTAGCCGCCAGGCGTTGACTAGCATCTTTGATCTTCCCGTCGCCTTTGTCGTGGTTGACCCAGAGATTGTTTTTCTTTCTGGCTTCCAGCTTGCGACTCAGACGACGACCGCGAATCTTCAAGACTCGTTCGGTATTCCTGTAGAACTTGGGTGCTTCAACGGCTCGACTTGGTTCGCCGGCTCGCGCCTGGAAGCGGGTCCCCTTTGGGGGCGGCTCGCCGAACGTCAGCTCACCAAGCGGGTCCTGAGCCTGTCGAAGGACGCCGAAGTCCTTGCCACCATTAGACAAGGTGATGAAGTCTTTCAATCCCAAGTCGATTCCCAACTTCGTCAATGGTTTTTGGTGTCGGTTCGGCAACTTCATATTCGCATTGCAGGGCGACAAAATACTTACCTGTCTTGGTTTTCGACACGGTAGCGTTATTGATTTTCCCTTCGATGCAACGATGAACAACTGCCTTCACATGACCGACTTTTGGCAGGTAGACAGACTGACCGTCTACTGTGACCCGTTGCGGATAGCGGATAGACTGATCGTCATGCTTGGAATGAAACGATGGGTAGCCCTTCGGCATTCCATCCTTGCGGGGTTTCTTACCCGCGGGTGGCAGGGTGTGTTCCTTGCTCATGCGAAAGAAATTCTGGAAGGCAGTCTCCAGGTCTTTCAAAGATTGCTGCAAGACTTGGCTATCCGCTTCTTTCAACCAAACAAATTCTTCTTCCAGTTTCAAAAGCGTGAGATTGTCAGCGCAACTGTAGTAGTTCAACGAATTACCTGTATCCAGAAAGACCGTCTTGCGAATATCCAGATAGCGATTGTACACAAAGCGGCTATGTCCAAACTGCTTAGACAAAGCTTCTTGTTGTTCACTATCTGGATACAGGCGAAACCTAAAGGCTTTTTGAATCTGCATTCTGTTGTTTCTCTAGGGCTTCACGAACAATTGTCTCAAGAACGTCCATCATGGTTTTACCTGACAACGCAGCCAAAAGTTTCAAGTTTCGACGCGTATCCGCAGTTGCTTTGATTCGTACAAATTCGTCATCCATGAGTTAAATTGTGTCACTAGTGATACAGTATGTCAAATGTACAACATCACAGATTCAGGGAACGACAATACTCAAATCGACCTGAAGGTCGCAGTTGCTAAAGCAACTGATCAAGCCCTTATATCCCACCGCTGAAGCGGGTGGGTTTTACGGGCTATCGTTCATAAAAAACTGCAATTTTGACGTAACCGCGCCTCATGAGCAATAAGATACCAAGATTGGCGGACAACGCGATTGCATTCACAGTTAAAATTAATGTCAAGGCATTCTGATCCAATAGACCCAGCAGAATCCCAATACTATCGATGATGAGAAATGCCGTAAAAATAGTCAAAAGTAAATTGAGCCAATAGGCTGCCCGTGTTTGTTCTGGATCGGGGAAGGTGGGTGCAGTGAGCAGTCGTTTGAGGAAACGCCACATCAATTCAGACTTCATTACAGCAATCCTTTGCTGCTAGCTACGATAACACTGGTCTGGCTCAAAACAAAGGTGCATCTAGCTGTAGGCTGGGGATAACACACCAAGGCGTGTGTGTAATGAATAGACCACAGCACGCACAAACAGCGGCGGGAAACGCATCGGCGGTTGATATCTGGGTATACATATCCAGAGTTTCTTGGGCTTGGCACAAACTCTCATCGTCCTGCTCTAAGATCGCAAGGTAATCAGTGCCAATATGCCAATATACGCGGTGAGCATGACATAGACCATACTGCTTATGGCCGATGCGCAATAACCCCTCATTGTTGCCACAAAAGGGGCAGACGCCCAGTGGTGTATCGGCATAAAAACTGGATATACCAGTCACCCGCACAATATCGACAATGGCAGCGGCTAACGAGTAAGCATCTTTGATCTCACTCTTCTGGTATAGTTTTTCTGCTAACCGACGCAGCAGATTGATCGTCTCAAAATGAATCACTGGCTGAGTATCGATGTTCTACTTCCTTTATAGACTTTATAGAATAGTGTCTTATCGGTTAAGTTCCCCTTTAATTAGTATAAATGACTTTACTCGCTCATCAATCGGCCAAATGGCTGATTTTTGGATAGTCAATGGTATCAGGCCATTGCCCAGCCAACACTTGGACAATTGTGCAACATTGTACTCACCGACAGGTTGGCATGTTGGCAGGTTGGCATGTTGGCAGATTTGCTCGAATCCATCCAGTGATGCCCGCACTTCATCCATCGACAGGTTGTGGCCTTGTGCCTGGCTTTCTGAATCATGATCCGGCCACTCAATCAAGCGACCAGATGTTGGATAGTTGGTGCTGTTGCGCTTACTAAATTCGATATCAGCTATGCTCAGCACTAATACCAGAAATTCGTCGGTTGGCCAGTTCATTCTCTATGCTCCTTCATCTCAATCAAGTTGTGCACAACGCGTTACGTTGCTCTACCCCTATCATAAAACAACAACGTTGATGGATCGTTGATTTTGCGTACCATCATGATCGCGAAAAGCGTACCTTTGTCTTAACGCCAAAAGTAACGGAGCAGCGATGTCGGTTGTTAGCCCATTGTTATTTACAGGTTTACGGTTTACCACAAACAAAATTGCGCCAAGCTCATCTACGGCTTGGCGCAATT
Source organism: Caldilineales bacterium (assembly GCA_038247295.1). Lineage (GTDB taxonomy): Bacteria > Chloroflexota > Anaerolineae > Caldilineales > Caldilineaceae > JAPLGZ01. The sequence goes on from JBBRVA010000120.1 coordinate 3,878, forward strand.
TTGGACTATTTAGAGAGGCATATGTTGATTAGGCGCTTATCCGCTTGATCATGCGCTTTAGTCATCTAACGCGGCCTGCGTAATGATAGGTAAAAAGACATGCAGGCTGGGCTCTTCTTCTACCTCTAAGTCGTCGCTTTCCTCATCCATCCATACATCTGCATCTGATCCTGTCTCTACGGCGCTCTTTTGCACGGTAGCGCTCAAGACCGGCGACAACAGACCGAGACCAATGCTGTCCAAGTTATCGGCGCCATAATCATGTTGATCAGCGTCCCAAAAGAACGCGTAGCTACATGCACCGGCTGGGGAGAGCGTGCAGACAAAAATATCGTTTGCATCAATATCCTGCTGGGCAAAAGCAAATTGATCTTTGACCGTGAGATAAAGCTCGTTGTTCACCGGATCGATCCACAAACCATTGATATCCTCGTTCGCCAATCCAACTGTCGAGCCATCCAAGAAGAGGCTCCAGGCGCCACTGCTGGGATTACCAAAGGTGGCGTTGTTCAGCTGGATCAGATCTTCATCCTTGCCCGCAACATTCGGCGTGTTGAAATCACCAATCGTGCTGACGACAAGGTGAGCATCGTCGGTGAAGCCAATCGCATCAATGTCTTCACTATCGGTCGACAAGCCCACGTCGGCGCCGCGCAAGTACCAGGCAAAGCTGCCAACAGTCTGGCTACCCAGCGCCGTAGGGATGAAGCGCACGATATCAGAATCGTCCACCGCGCCCAGACCGGGCACCGTGGTAGGACCATTGAAACTTAGCAATAGACTGCCGTCCGCTTGAACGTGGAAGGCGTTGACATCCTTGGTAATGCCCACATCCGAACCGTCAAAGATCATTGCCCAACTACTATTGCTAGCGTCGTAGGCCAGGATGTCCTCATCGCGGAAGGCAACGTCGCCGGCGCGCCCGCTGCTGCGCGAGCTGACAAAGAACAGGTTGTTTGCCGCCGGGGCTGCGGCTTCGTAGGCGCCAATGTCGCAAGCTGGGCCTTGGGGACGCAGCACGCCCCGTTGATCGACACCACCCACAGCTGCCATGGCACAGTTGGCAGCGTTAGCACTATCAATGGCCACACTGCCCGCCAACAGGGCGTGGGTTAGCGTGGGGCCCCCGTTATCTGCCAGCGGCCCAAGTAGAGCCGTGAAAACTGTCGTATTATCAATCGTGATGTCGCCCGGCCCATCGCTAGGACAATTGCCCACATTGCCCAGCAGCGTAGCGCCCAGGCTGGTAAAGGTGCCCGCGCTAAAACAATTCTGGGCAGTCGTCTTCTCGTCAACATCCAGTAGATTGCCGGCAATGATTGTGTTGGTCGCTGTTGTCACACCGCGATTATAGAGACCACCGCCAATATTGTTGGCAATCGTGGTATGGATCAACATGACGGCACCGGGGTCATCAAACTCATTGCCATTAGCGATACCACCGCCGCTGCCGCTGCCATTGGCGCTGATGGTGCTATTGATCACTTTTAGCCGACCGCCAAGGCGATTAGCGATCGCACCGCCGGGGCCGCGCACAGTGTGATTGTCCGTCAAGGTGCTGCGCTCAATGTGCAACGCCCCTTGATTGACAATGCCGCCCCCAATCCCATAGTCATTATCGTCCGACACACGGTTATTCTGAATCGTGCTCTGCGTCATCGTCATCACGCCATCGTTGCGAATAGCGCCACCCTCACCGTAGCTGGCTTCACCCCCCGCGGCGTGATTGTTGGCAAGCAAACTATTGGTTACCGTCAATGTGCCGTCATTGAAAAGGCCACCACCGTGACCAATCCGGAAGGCGCTAGCGGCTCGGTTGTCGACCACATGAACACGGTTAAGGAGCAGCGTACCGCTGTTGCTAAGACCACCCCCCATTTCACTCATCAGGCCATTGCGGATCGTCAAATCTTCAACGGTGACCTTGGCCGTAGACAACACCTCCAGCACCCGATCCCCCTGGTTACCGTCGATAATGGTGGCGGCTGCGCCCTTGCCCACTAGCACCAGGTCATCGGCAATGTCCAGATCACCGATCGCGTTGCCGTCTTCGTCGACCGAGTCGTTTTCCGCATCGCGCAGGGTCGGGATCGTGAGCAGGTACGTGCCGCTGTCCAACTGGATCTGATCTGGGCTGGGACGCAAGTTGGCGGCGGCAATTGCCTCGCGCAGCGAACAATCGCTATCGCAGACGCCATCATTGCTATCGGTAAACTTGGTTACCGTAAAAGTTGCACCTTGGTCGATCTGGACTTCCACAGCCCCAATATCGCAGTGTGCGCTTTGGGGCCGCGCAACGCCCCGTTGGTCAATGGCATTGACCGGAGCTGCGGCGCAGACGGCATCATCACCCGCGTCAATAGCCTGGCTGTCGGACAGCAGGGCGTGGGTGAGGGTTGGGCCACCGTTGTCGGCCAACGGGCCTAGGTTGGCGTTGCCGTTGGGAATGTCACTGGGTTGGCGCACATCGGCAGGCAAGCAGGTGCCATCGCTGTCCAGGTTGTGACCAGCGGAGACATAGCGGCTGGGCAAACCAGGGCTAACCGCCAGTGTGCAGTCACTGCCTGTCGTGTTCATAACTACCAGTGTGTTGGCAAGGGTTAGCAGGCCATCCAGCTTGTATATGCCGCCGCCTTCCGTGGCCGTGTTGTTGGCAACCGTGCTATTGATCAAGCGAACGTTGGTGCTATCAAACTCGGTCGCGCCTTTAATAAACACGCCACCACCGTTGCCGCTGCTCGCCCGGTTGCTGCTAATGGTGGTATTGCCCACCGTAACCACTGTAGAACCACGCGACTCCACGTGCAGACCGCCACCCGCGCTCGCCATATTGTCCGTGATGGCTACGTTGCGCAGGGTCAGATTGGTACCCGCCGCTTCATTGCCAGTGCGCACACTGATGCCGCCGCCGGCGCCATTCACCACTACGTTGCTGGCAATGGTGCTGGCGCTGATCGTGGCATTGGTGCCTGCATCACCCGCACGCAAGAAGATACCACCACCTTGTTCTTCGGCGCGGTTGTGGGTCACTTGGCTGTTCGTCATCACCAATTCGCTAAAGAGTTCTTCGGCAGTTGGGATGTAAATCCCGCCACCGAGGACAGCATGGTTATTGCGGATCAGCGAATTGGTGATTGTGATCTTACTGCTATCACACAGATTGGCAATGCCGCCACCATTAGGCGCTTCATTGTCTTCGACAATGCTATCCAACAAGGTCAATCCGCAACCCCCGTCACGAAATGACGCGGCCAGTTGAATGCCACCGCCGCTGTCGTCGCGTGTGCCATCCAAGGGTAAGCGTCCGCCGCGTAGGGTCAGATTGCGGATCAGAACGTGGGTCAGCTTTACCGTCAGGACACGACCATGCCCGTTGGCATCCAGCGTGTAACCATTGCCTTCGATCACAATCTCGGTTGCGGCTGGGTTGGTGAGCACGGGTGATGGTTGCGTAAACGAAATATTATTGGTCAGCGTGATCGTATGCGTGCCGGGGCCGGCGGTATTGATACAACGAATGGCACTGGCCAACGACGCCTCATCAGAGGCAATCGGGTCGCAGACGCCGGCGGTGGGCCACTCGGTCACACTGTCGGTTGCGGTGTCGAAAAGCTGGATGATATCTTCATAGTTTAGCCCGGATGGGTCTGTGCGTTGATTGAAAAGCGCAGCCAAGTTAACGCCATCTGGGCGCTGGTAGATCGCGGTAAAGGTGCCTGGCACGCTGCCAAAGAACACATAGATGTAGCCATTTTCGCCAGGTGAGCGCGGGTCGCCACTGATCCAGAAGCGGGTCAAAAAGTCGGCTAGAGTTGCACTCGTTGCCGTAAGCGCATGCGACCCCGCATTAAACCCGCCATCGGCACAGGGAACCCACTTAGCTGGGTCAAGCACACTAGAAGGGTCAAAGACATTGGGGCAGGTGTTTGGATCAGAATACCAAATCTCGCGCGAATTGCGGTCTTGGGGCAAGGAAAAGCTGCGGTCTATGTCCAGCCCGAATTCGGTCTGTAGGTAACCGACCAACGTTTGCCCAGCCACCTGTTCAACAATCGATTTCAAGAGAGAATAGCCAAAATTGGAATAGGCCGTGCGCGCGCCAGGTGCAAATTGCAGCGGCTGCCCAGCCATATAGCGCGCAATATCCGCAGCCTCGGCAGGGCTGGGAATGCCTAACGCCTCGGCAATGTGGATGACCTCAAACATCGGGTCAAATTGTGCTTCCTGGGGATCCCAACCACCTTGATGATCGAGCAAATGCTGAACCGTGATGTCGTTCAAACGCGGGTCAGGTGTCTGCCCGGGGGGGGGAGTGATATTGAGCAATTCAAAGACTTTGGTGGTTGCGCTAAGTTGCCCCTGGGCAAACAGCCGCTTGATGGCCGCCGCGGTCAGGATTTTATCGATGCTGGCAAGCCGCAGCAAGGTGTCGGGTTGCAGTGGCGTTTGCAGTGTGCTATCTTTCCACCCATAGCCACGGTTAAAAATAACAACGCCATTGCGTGAAATAGCTAGGGTGCCGGCCTTGATGCTGCGCTCACGCATAAACTGCTGCATGGTGTCATCAAAAACCGCCAATTGGGGCACCGGCGCGCCACTCACCGGTAACCCATTCAGCAACGCTGGGGCATTGGCCGGCGCGCGCGGCACTGTCCTAGCAGCAGCGGAAGGCATCGCTAACCGCGCAACGGCTTCTGGCGCGGCCTGGGCAGCATTCGGAAGCAGGCCGAGCAGCAAAAAGGTGATCAAGATCAGATACAAAAAGCTGGTGATTGGTCGCTGTTTTGGCCTATTCAGAAACAGGAAATGCCAAGCACTCTGCTGGGCGCAAAAGGCTTTAACAGACATAAGAAGCTCCTTTGGGTTGAATTGAATTGTACTTACAATGCTACCTAGTGCATCATCTGCGCTAAAAATTCGGGTTAATATAGTAGTCTGTACCCGAAATTTAAGACTGGACGATGCACTAGTTTGAAAGTAGCGACTATAAGTAAGGCGGCGGCGATTGGCCCAAACTTTCTAGGGAAAGCGGAGGTTATGGGCCATTTACAACGACGGTTAATGCATCTATATATACGGCACGTTATCATTATTATGGTCAATCATTATCAAGTTATTATCGATTTATTGGTTAAGCTGACAATCAGCTTGCAGTTTCTGCATCGACCCCAGGGCAGTGGGGCGAGTCAGTCAAGTACAATCAGCATGGGTAATTGCAGTTGGCGGACCATCCGCTTTGGACAGCCAGCTTTCTGACGCACAGGGAATGACAGGGTTGTCCACGTCAGGAGGAGTTATTGATTGAGGTGACAGAATATTACCGATGGGGCTATGCCACCGCGTCCAAGGCACCCGCGGCGATTCATTCTCCCAAACGGCGTCTGTATTACTACTCATAAATCACGTGCTAACAGTGCCGCCAATTGCTCTAAACTAGCCAGGTTGTGCACCGGCAAGAAGTCGTCGATGTGCGGCAATGCCGCCTGGATGCCGCGCACAAGCGGCTCATAATCGGCCGCACCCAGCAGCGGATTCAGCCAAATCAAGCGGTGGCAACTGCGGTGCAGGCGATCCATCTCACGCGCCAGCAGTTCTACATCGCCCCGATCCCAGCCGTCGCTGATGATCAGTACGATCGCGCCGCCGTTAAGTACACGCCGCGCCCACGCGTAGTTAAAGGTTTTGATCGATTCGCCAATGCGCGTCCCGCCCGCCCAATCGACAATCGTCGCGCTCGCCGCGTGCAAGGCATCATCCACATTGCGCCGGCGCAGTTGGCGGGTAATGCGCGTGAGGCGTGTGCCAAAGACAAAGGACTCAACCCGATCCAGGCGGCTGGTAACGATATAAATGAATTGCAACAAGACACGTGAATAGCGCTCCATCGAGCCGCTGATGTCACAAATCACAACAATCGGGCGGCGCTTAAATTTTCGTTCGCGGCGCGCCAGCTGCAAAAATTCGCCCCCATGGCGCAAGTTTTGGCGCAGCGTATTGCGCAAGTCGATGCGCGCGCCACGCCGGGTGCGCCGCGTACGGCGGGTGCGGCGTGGCTCCAACTGCCAGACGGTGCGTGCCATCATCCGCCTGATCGCGGCTAACTCGGCCGCGTCCAGTTGTGCGAAATCCTTCTGGTGCAACAGTTCCTGATCGTTATAGGTGTAGATACGGTCTAGTTGGGGATCGGCGGTTGGCTCATTATCGGAGCCGTTGCTGCTGGTGCGATAGACAACTTGCTGCTTTTGCGGTTGGCGCCGGCGCAAGAGTTTGCCCAGATCAATTGCCGCTAAATCTTCCTCACTGCGCGCTTGCCAGAAGAGATCAAATGCTTCATCAAAGAGGGCGAGGTGTTCCTGACGGTTGATCAAGATGGTGCGCGCGCTGTTCTTAAAATCCTGGCGCTGGCCTATTTCGACATACTGCAAACTTTCCACCCAATCCACGATTTGGGTGGGCAGAATTTTTAGGCCCAAGGCGCGCAACATCCGGCCAAAGAGCATACAGTTGCGCAACAAATTGCCTTGATTGATCATAGTTTGACTGGGCTTGACTGGGCTTGACTGTTTCCTGTGCGCGGTCGCTCTAGAGCTTGCGTCTCAAAACCAGCTCGCCGTCATGTTCTTCGCCGGTGGGGACAAACCCAAGCTTTTGGTAGAACGGACAGGGGCTGCCCTCACCGGGCACACAACTGACACCCAATTCTGTAGCGCATGGTCGCGTCTTAACGTGCTCGATCAACAATTCGATTGCGCGCTTACCAAAACCATACCCCTGATAGGGATTGGAGATTAGGAGATTTCGTCGAGTCAATCTCCTAATCTCCAATCTCTTAATCTCTCACCTTGTTACTTAACACCGAACCCTTACCACGGATCTAAACCATCACCTGCACGCGCGCCAAGATCGGGCGCACGGCCCCATTTTGCACCTGTTGGATATCATCTCGATACTTAAGCAACGCGCCCAACGTGTCGTTAACCATCGCCTCCGTCAACGTTGCCTGGTCTAGCGCCACCAATGCTGTGATCCAGTCCAAGGTTTCCGCCACGCCCGGCAATTTATACAACTCCTCGCGGCGCAATTCCTGGACAAAGGCGACGACTTCGCGCGCCAGCCGTTCCGGCGCCTGCGGCGCTTTGGCCAACACAATGCCATATTCCTTCTCAAAGGCCGGATAATCGATCCAGTGATACAAGCAACGGCGCTTCAACGCGTCGTGCACCTCGCGCGTCCGATTGGAGGTAACAATTACAATCGGCGGGATCAGCGCCTTAATCGTCCCCAACTCTGGCACGGTGATCTGAAAATCCGACAGCACCTCCAAGAGGAAGGCTTCAAACTCTTCATCGGCGCGATCGAGTTCGTCGATCAAGAGCACGGGCGCGACGCCATTTACGGTTTCGAGCGCCTGCAAGAGCGGACGTTTGAGCAGGAATTGGGGGCTAAAGAGTTCACGCCGCGCCGCGTCTACTTGCACTTGGCCGGCCGCTTCCAGCAGACGAATCTGGAGCATCTGTTGTGTATAGTTCCACTCGTAAACAGCGGTACTGACATCCAGCCCCTCGTAACATTGCAGGCGGATCAACGGCCGCCCCAACATAGTCGCCAACACCTTGGCGATTTCCGTCTTGCCCACCCCGGCTTCGCCTTCCAGGAAAAGTGGACGCTCTAATTTCAAGGCCAGGAAAATCGCCGTAGCCAGGCTACGGTCACAGATATAGTTATATTCGCCAAGCGCACGTTGCATTTGATCGATAGTTTTGAGGGCGGCAATCTGAGTCAAAATTGGCTCTCCTAATAGGTATGTATACCAGAATAATAGCTTTATTGTACCCCATTTAGGCGATTAATCAAGCTTTGAAAGCAGCCCTGCGACCAGAGAAATGAAAGTTACCACACACAAGAGCTTACAATACTGATTTTGCAAAGGAAAAGTCTATATGTTACAATAGTAATAATAGGATAAAGAAAAGTTCTGTTCGGTTTGTCGACAGCCGCCAAGTTTTCGTTTCGTCTGCTAAGGGGTTGGCTGTTTTCCCCTCCGGTCGTGAATGTCTTTGCCCTATCTGTCTCTTAATTTGCCCATTTGATACGTTGTCTTCTTGGAGACAGTCGAACGGGCCGCTTGGTTTCCCTGAAAGGATATTCATGACCAGGAAATTGTATGTCGGCAACTTGAGCTACGGCACGACTGAAGACGAACTTCGTGCCATCTTTACGGAAGTCGGATCAGTCGCTTCGGTCGCAATCATCACTGATCGCGATACAGGCCAGTCTAAAGGTTTCGGTTTCGTTGAGATGGAAACCGAAAAGGCTGCCCAAGAAGCAATTCAAAAGCTGAACAACCGCGAGATTGGCGGTCGCAGCCTTAATGTCAGCGAAGCACGTCCTCCACGCGAACGCTCCTTTGGCGGCGGCGGTGATGGTGGTGGTCGTGGCGGCGGTGGCGGTTATGGTGGCGGCGGCGGTGGCTACGGTGGTGGTGGCGGTGGTGATCGCGGCGGCAGTCGTGGCGGCGGCGGTGGTGGTAGCCGTGGCGGCTTCGGTGGCGGTGGTGGTGATCGCGGCGGCAGTCGTGGCGGTTCTTCGCGCGGCGGCGGCGGCGGCGGCCGCCGCTAAAGCAAGTTTGCCAAGGCTGATGGAAAGTTTGGTTTAACAAAAGTGTCATCGGCTCGCTAGCAAAACAGCCTTGTCGCCAAAAAGTTACGCAGAAAAGTGTGGGAGATCTCCCACACTTTTTGATTTAAAGATCCAGGCAGTTACTCGGGATCAGTAATCAGTTTATAGGACATCGCCCCAATGCAGCTGATTACTGATTACGAAAAGAACATCCAGATTAGGGTAGCAGCATTATGAACGAGCGCTTGTTTTCCTTACATACACTAGGCTTTTTGCGCACAGCCGTCATCTCGCCGGAGCTACGCGTGGCAGATGTCGCCTTTAACACACAGGCCATTTTGGTTGCGCTGGATCGGGCGGCAGCGCAGGGCTGCCAGGTAGTCGTTTTTCCCGAGCTTTGCGTCACTGGTTACAGTTGTGGCGATCTCTTTTACCAGGCACTGCTCTTACAAGAGACGCGCACGGCCTTGTCTAGTATTGCAGCGGCCACCGCAGTGCTGGGCCTTGCTGCTGTGGTGGGTCTACCTTTGGAAGCGGGCGGCCGCCTTTTCAATTGCGCTGCTTTCCTGGCCGAAGGGCGCGTGCTGGGTGTCGTGCCCAAATCTTGCCTGCCCAACACCAACGAATATTATGAAGAACGTTGGTTTACACCGGCTGAGCATCGCACCAGCGATGTGATTGAGATCGAGGGCGCGATTGTGCCCTTTACGCCCAATCTACTTTTCAGCCTCAATGGGTTTCCTGGCTGCGTGCTTGGCGTTGAAATTTGCGAAGATTTGTGGTCAGTTAATCCGCCTAGCGGCGGTCTGGCCCTGGCCGGTGCGACTGTACTCTTGAACCCGTCGGCCAGTGTCGAATTGCTGGGTAAGGTGGAATATCGGCGCGACCTGGTGCGCCAACAGTCGGCGCGTTGTCTGGCGGCTTATCTGTATGCCGGCTCCAGCCCCGGTGAATCGACCACCGATGTCGTCTTTGGCGGCCACTCGTTGATTGTCGAAAATGGCTCGATCCTGGTCGAAACCGAACGCTTTCAATTTGCCACCCAGATGGCCATCGCCGACGTGGATGTGCAGCGGATGATCCATGAGCGGCTCAAGAGCAACGCCTTCAGCGCGGCGGGTCGCAAACAGGCGCATACGACTGTCCAGTTCAGCTTAACTAGCCTGGCGCAACCAAC
>JBBRVA010000121.1:0-13640 GCA_038247295.1 Caldilineales bacterium
CTATACTGAGCAAGGTGACAAATGATAATAGTTTTAGAGTAATTCTCTCTGGTGACCATTATCATTTATGAGCTTTTGCAGTATATCACTAGGATTGTCAAGTGGACGCGACAATCTATTGACAGTTGATGATTGAAAAGGGAGATTGGTTCTAATGAAAACACCTGTTAATTATGCTGCTTTTCCCGACGAAGCTGGTCATTTTGGACCGTATGGCGGGAAATTTGTCCCAGAAACCTTGATGCCGGCGTTGGAAGAGTTGGAAGAAGTGTATCTGAAGGCGCGCAGCGACAAAGATTTTATGGCCGAATTGGCCTACTTGCAGCGCACCTTTGTCGGCCGCGAGACGCCGATCACCTATGCTCGGCGACTGAGTGAGCACTTGGGCGGCGCGCAGATTTATCTAAAGCGCGAAGACCTCGCCCACACCGGCGCCCATAAGATCAACAATGCATTGGGGCAGGCATTGCTGATGAAGCGCAAGATGGGCAAGACGCGTGTCGTGGCCGAGACGGGCGCCGGTCAACATGGCGTGGCCACGGCCACTGTCTGCGCCTTGCTAGGGCTGGAATGTATTGTCTACATGGGCACCGTGGACATGGCGCGCCAGGAACCGAACGTCTTCCGGATGCGCTTGCTGGGCGCAGAAGTGCGCGGCGTCGAGAGTGGCAGCAAGACGCTGAAGGACGCGATCAACGAGGCGATTCGCGACTGGGTGACGAATGTCGAGACCACGCATTACCTACTGGGCAGCGTGCTGGGTCCACACCCCTATCCGGCGATGGTGCGCGATTTTCAAAGCATTATTGGCTGCGAAGCGGTCTATCAGATGCGTGAAGGGGAAGATGGTCCCCATCGGCTACCGGACGTGGTGGTTGCCTGCGTGGGGGGGGGCAGCAATGCGATCGGGATTTTTCACTCCTTTCTTGAATTTGAAAATGTGCGACTGATCGGTGTTGAGGCGGGTGGGCATGGCATTGAAAGCGGTGAACATGCGGCCCGTTTTGCCGACCCGAAGCTGGGCCGCCTGGGCATTCTGCAAGGGACGAAGAGTTATGTTTTGCAAGATGCGGACGGCCAGATTGCGCTAACCCACAGCATCAGCGCTGGATTGGACTATGCCAGTATTGGCCCCGAGCACGCCTGGTTGCGCGACCAAGGACGCACCGAATACACCTATTGTACGGATGATCAAGCGATGAAAGGGTTCAAATTGCTCTGTGAAACCGAGGGCATTATCCCTGCGTTGGAAAGCTCGCATGCTATCGGCCACGTGATGGACCTCGCGCCTACAATGGACAAAGACCAGATCATCCTCGTCAACCTGAGCGGGCGCGGCGATAAGGATTTGGGGACGGTAATGAAGGTTCTGAATATTTAATTGGGAATTGTGAATAATTAATTGTGAATTATACATAGCTCGTACCGTAGGCAGATCGAGCATTAAGTATTAAGTATTAACTATTAATTATTCACAATTAATTATTAGCTGTGATTGAGGAGATTGTAAAATGACCGGCTTAGAACGCATCCGTACCACCTTTGAGCAAATGAAAAAAGATCAGCGCGCCGCCTTTATGCCCTATCACGCGATGGGCTATCCGACGCGGGCGGCGACGTTAGAGATGATTGTGGCGTTGGCTGGTGCTGGGGCCGATCTCTTTGAAATTGGCATTCCGCACAGCGATCCGCTGGCCGACGGCCCGACGATCCAGACCGCTACCTATACGGCGTTGACCCAAGGCACCACTGTGGCTGATTGTTTGGCGATGACGGGCGAATTGCGCGCCCGCGGGGTCACGCAACCGTTCTGCGCCATGACCTATTACAATCCGTTGTTTAGCTATGGCATCGAACGTTTTGTGCACTATGCAGTGGCCGCGGGCATCGATGGGTTGATCGTGCCGGATTTGCCACCGGAGGAAGCCGACGTGTTAGAGACCGCTTGCCGCGCCGCCGGGCTGGCCACGATCTACATGTTGGCGCCCACCAGCACGGAGTCTCGCATTAAATTTGTGGCTGCGCACGCCACCGGCTTTATCTACTTGGTGAGCGTGACCGGCATTACCGGTGCCCGTAGCGAATTACCACCTGATCTAAAGGGCTTTATCGGGCGCGTGCGGCGGCATTCCACCCTGCCGTTGGCGGTTGGCTTTGGGATCGGCACGGGCAAAATGGCTGCCGCCGTGGCCGAACTAGCCGAGGGTGTGATTGTCGGCTCGGCGTTGGTGAAGGCCGCCGCCAGTGCCGATGGGGTTGAAGCCGTGCGCACGTTAGGGTTAGAATTGGCGGCTGGGGCGCATGGTATGATAAAAAGATAATTGGAAAGGAATAATACATAATGGTTATAGAGCAAGTAGGGCTGCTACAATCGATGGCACACCGGCTGACCAGACTAGCGCACTTATATGAACAGGGGCAGGCCAGTCCCCTGATGGCGCGCACAATTGATAAAATTCTGGCTTATGAAGCCGATCTAGCACGCACTCAAATTGCACAGCTACAGACGGACCTGGCTGAATTTGAAGAACAGTACACGCTATCCTCTGTAGAATTTTATCAACAATACCAAGCTGGTCAAACTGATGACCGCATGGACTTTGTTGAGTGGGCTTCATTGGTGCAGATGATGCAGAATTTACATGCACGACTCGCATTATTAACCGATGAGGACGAGATGTGAGCGTTGAAGCATACTTTGTTTTGATTAAAGAGCGACTTGTCACAGAACCTAATGTCGCGGGTTTTTAGATCATGCGTGCGCGTACCACGCTAATGGATGGTTACTTGCGCGCCCGCGTTCAACTTATCAACCAAAGCCGGTTGGAATTTTCGGAATACATACAACTCAGTTCTACAGGGCAGATCCAAGTTGTGACCTATAGCTACCATTGGGCGAACGAACGAAATCAATTGATTCGGCGCTGGGATAACACACCTCACTTTCCCGAACTGCCTAATTTCCCTCACCATATTCATGATTGTGATGAGCATGTTGTGATAGCAGGAGAAGCAGTCAGCATCTTTGTTGTTTTGGATGAAGTTGGCCGCCATCTATAGCGGCATCAGAAAGTAATCAATTGGATACAGATGATTCGTAATCTGCGCGACCTACCCCACTCGCTTACGCTATCTGCGCTGGTTTCAAGTTTGGTCGCCGTCTTGGTTGGCTATACCGGCCCGCTTTTGATTGTGGTGCAGGCAGCCGAAAATGCCGGCCTCGATCGCGCGCATTTATCATCATGGATTTGGGCGGTCACGGTCGGATCAGGGGTCAGCGCTTTGCTGTTAAGCCTCTGGTACCGTCAGCCAATCCTGGTCGCCTGGCCGACGGCTGGCGCGGCGTTGTTGGTCTCTAGCCTTGCTCAGTATCAATACGCCGAGGCGATTGGGGCGTATTTAGTGACAGCCGTGGCGTTGGTTGTGCTCGGTTTTACCGGCATGTTCGGCCGTATTATGGCGCATGTACCCCGTTCGATTATTGCGGGCATGTTAGCCGGGGTGTTGTTGAAATTTGGCACAGGACTTTTCAAATCGTTCGCCCACGGCAAAATAATCGCTCGATGGAAGTTCAAGACCCAAAGCTCCGTAAACGGATTGCTACAATAGTGCAAGCATTGTTAGGAGAGATATGAGAGATTACACCTCAATACGTAAAAGATACTTGCGCGACCCATTGCCAATCCGATTAGGCGGCTTGGCAGCGAATCTGGCGCGCGTCAAGTCATTTTCAGATATGGGGAAAAATGACCTTTTGGTTAGTAGCCTGCTAGCCGAAAGTAAGCATTTCATCGAGTGGACAGCCGCGGACGCCGAGGTAGAGGTTGCGGCTGAATTGGTAGAGTTACAAATACAGCTTGCCCGCTGGCAGCGTACATATGCTACGATCTGGCCGGATCCCGTCCAACGCCTGGAAATGGCAGAACAGGCCAAGCGCTGGTCGGATCGAATCTTGGATTTGTCTGGCCTGTTGCTTTGAAGGACGATTGAACGGTTGCTTGATAATTGCCGATACCTCCCCCCTATGTCTGCCGGATCAGCGGGCGCAGTTTGAGCGCAAATTGCAACGAAAAACGTGCATCAGGGTCGTCGAGATTAAGCTGTGTGATGACGGCGATCTGCTCAAGCCGGTAAGTAAGCGTGTTGCGGTGGATGTGCAAACGATTGGCCGTCTGGCTTAGATTGCCGTGGCATTCAAAAAATGCTTCGAGCGTCTCCACGAGTTCTGCGTTTTTGTTGTCGTCATGATTGATCAAGCGCCCCAACGTTTTTCGATAAAAGCGTGATGCTTCGGTGCTGCCGCCCAAGGTTGTCAACAGTTGATAGAGCCCCAAATCGCCAAAGTAGGTGACCGGCGCCCCTTTCCACTCTTTGCCCAGCCGCCAACTTTCGCGTGCCTGTTGCTGGCTTTGGATCCACAGTGCCGGGCTGACCGCCGGCCGCCCGATGCCAATAATCAATTTCGCCTTGGGAAACTGGGCTTGCAGCCGCTCGGCAAAGGTGAACGCAACCGGTTTTAGTTCCCGCCCACTCTTCAAATTATCAATCGGCCAGAAGAGCAAAATGCCTTCGTCGCGCCGACTGATCGGCACATTGACGCCCTGTTCTTGGACAAAGCGCAGCAGCGGGGCCGGCCAGTCTGGTACGCCTTTTGCTTCCACTACCCACGCCACATGGGGTCTGGTCAGGTTATAATGGAGCGATGCGCCGCGTTGAATCCAAGCTTGTTCGTCGGCAATTTCAGCCGCCAGCAATTCATCGACAAAGGCGGCGCGCATTCGTTCTTCCGCAACGCCCACCGCATTTAGCTTGGCCCACTCTAGAGCTGCCGCGGCCGCACCTTGGTTGACGGCAATTTCTTCAACGGCACTCATTTCTTGGTGGACAGTGCCTGTGGGACGCAATAACAAGCAGTAGCCATGCACTGATTCGGCGGCCACGACGCAGGCAACCACAGTTTGCTCATAGCTCATATTCGCCGCACCAGCTAGCTGCATGGTCGTGACCGCTTTATTTAAACTGGCGCTGGGCTGGGTAGCCGCCCAACTACGTAGCGCCATCACATTGGGCAATGCACTAAATAGGCTTTGCCGCCGTGTCTCAGGCAAATGGCTCAATCCGGCGTGCGCGGCTACTTGGCCATCTTCGCGCAGCAAGATCAGCGGCTGTTGTGCAAAGTCGTTGACATATTGGGCAATTTTATCAAGACCCCCGGCGTCGAGCGCAACCTGGTTTAGATCATGGTTGAGCTCGGCGGAGCGTTGGGCCAGATAACCACTACGGTCAACAATCAGGCGGATGACGGCGCGTTCAATTTGTACCAGGGGAACGCCGTCGGCCAGTTGAAAAAGGGCCGTGCGGTTGGCATTCGCAATTTTGATCGCCCCGTCACTGACCCGACCGAGCACACCAATCGCCGCAATCCTTGCGTCTTGTAACGTGCTTACGACCCGCTCCAGTGGGAGCTTGGGATCCAAGCGCCGCAAATCTTCCATATCGATCAAGGCTAGCTCGTTGCCATCAAGCTTAGGAAAGGCAGGTGGACTGGGGCGTAGACTACATGCCCAGCTTACAGTACGCGTCAATGCGTCTTCTCCGGCGAGAAGGTGGCTACCGGCTGGTAATGCCAGTCGAAATACATCATCAATTGTTGCAGAGCTTTTGTACATATTGCCTAAAGATCTAACCGAATAAGTTTGGGGAAAATATAGTTTTGTCGACTAATGATTGAATAATCAGGTCTATTATATTCTTGTTTTAGCTTTTAGGCAATCTGTGTGCGCGGGATTATGCAAATTGTACGAAATAATCGTCCTGCAAATCGCAAAAAGATAAAAATAAAGCGGGTGTATCGATACACCCGCTGTGCAGTATGTCGTTGTATATTCTAGCTAAGCAGAATAAAGCCTCAGAGACCCTGTATGCAATGTACTCTACTCGCCCCGGGCAGATGCCATAAATGCACCACAAACCCCGCCCCAAACGGCGCAAAGCAGTGTAAAGCCCAAGCTTAGCCAAGTGGGATTTTGGCCCATCATCGTAGCGATTAGTAAGAAAACCACAGTTGCCAAAATGATTCCGATGATGCTGGCCAAGGAGAGCCGGCCAACAGACTGCGTGCGGCTTAGTGCGCCCACTAAAATTGGCCATAGGATCAGCCCGATCACAGGGATAGAACCAATCAGGCCCCCGATTAAGGCCTTCCAATCTGTGCCCAGACCCCCAGTCGCTAGTTGATAACCAAGCACTGGTCCTACGCCGATCAGCAAGAAGGCAAGAATATAGAGCACTGGACTTTCGGCTTGAAAGAGTAGCACAAAGGCTACGGCTGCAATCGCTGTAAAGACGCCGGCATAAACCGATGCCAACCAGGGATTGGTGTTAGATCGGGGTGCGGTTATCGCAGTGAGCGGAATCATAGCCATTTACTCCTATCGAACAGTGGATGGATAATTGAGGTAAAGATTGGAATACGCCTATTATGAACTAGATTGTCACCCTGTGCAAAATGGCAAGATGACAGGATGACAAAGGGATTTTCCCAATCATCTTGTCATCCCTTCATCCTGTCACCACTTTATCCTGTCATTCTTCTGGCAATTCATCCCACTCTTCCAGCAGCCAACCTTCAACTGCCAGATATATCTTTGTTGTTCCTTGGTCGCCCAGGACCAAAATGAGCGCATCACTTTCATCCACGGCGATTTCCTCCAGCCACATGCCACTTTGGCCTAGATCACCAATCCGCTGGCTGACTGGTTCTAGCCCCACCAGTGGCTCACTGTTGAGGTCGGGATAGAAGAAGGTGCCGTACAATTCAAAGTAGACCCCATCTTCTAAATAGAGATCGAGGTCGAATGCATTCTGCTCAACTGGGTTAGATTCGGTTTGCTCCATGGCGTCGGCCAGCGAATCGTCCCAGAAGCCAACATAAACGATGCGCTGTCCCACCAACTCGCTGATTTCATCATACAGATCATCATCAACGGTTGTGTAAAGGCTAGCACCATTGCTATTACTATTCATATTCGGTGTACTGTTGTCCATATCAAGTTGATCCATTATTGGGTTCCTCTCAGTCGTCTTCTATAGTTAGGCTGCGTTCGATTTGAGCACGGGTGTTTCAAATCACTGCAACTCGGCTTCAGGGTCAGGTCCAGTTACAATCAGTCGCGTTGGGATAGTCATCGGTTGCTCGAAAAATTGACCACCGGCAGAAAAATGGCTGAACTTGACCGGCAGACCCTGGTCAATAAACAGATTTGGTCCTTCCATCAGTTGAAAATGCAAGTGGGGCCCTGGTGAGCGACCGCTGTTGCCTACCAGGCCAATCAACGTCCCGCGCCGGATCAAGTCGCCCTCATGGACTTGAATACTTGCCTGTTGGAGGTGGGCAAAATAACTAAATTCGCCATTGCCGTGGCTAATAGCAACCGCATTACCTAAGAGACGGCGTGGATCATCGCGAAACATTCTTGGGTCTGGCATGGCCCCTGGTGGCAGATCCGGCATGTCATAGCAAACATGGGCTACTTTGCCACCGGCTGTGGCATAGACCGGTTGCTGCCAACTATAGTGGTCTTCCAACTGCATACCGCCATTGCGAAAGAATTGGTTATCCGCACCTAGCTTTACGAAATCAAGCGCATATGTCTGGCTAAAGACTTCTTGTTTATGCTGGTCACTCCAGTCTGCTGCCTGGATCGCCCACCATGTGCCCTGCAAAGGAAAGTGCAAATCGGTCTTGGCATCTGGATAGACGACCGGAATTTGCAGCAGCGACTGGATCGACTGCTCGCTGCTCTCCACTTTGCCAACGACCGTTACCTCGACCATCGTCAGTGGTTCGTAGCCATGCAACATAAAGTGCAAGCTGCGGATAGCAAGCCCCGTGCCAGCTGGGATGGTCAAATTTTCCTCGCCGGTGCGCTTTTGGATAATGCGCGCCGGCCAACGCTGCTCAAAGAGCAATTGATGACCATTGTAGCCCTTGATCACCATACCGCTCAGGGTAACTGTCTCGCCTCGAGCCGTAAGCCCTAGATCAAACGCCACTTCCTGCACAGGGCCGAGGGTGGGGAAAGGTAATTGCTCATAGCGGGCGGCAATCAGGCGGGCGGGGCGGCTCTCGACTTGCAAACTGATGGTACTCACAACGCTTCTTATCTTCCTTGGCGAATTTGGTGGCTGAGGGGTGTGCGGCTGGCGGTAAAGTCTAACATGGCGCGCCGCTCTGTTTGTCGTTCACGACGCCGACCAGGGTGATCGCCCCCCTCAACGCTATCGATGAGTGTGAGCAGGGTCAAGGCTTCGGCAGGCGCGATGCGGTAATAGGTCTCTTCGGTCTCCAACGTTTCCAGCCGTTCCCAACGATCGATCCAATTGTTGAGGTAGGTGGTATAACAACTGCGGCAGCGCCAGATGCTAAAGGTCTGTTTGTCGCCTTCGTCGGTTTCAACGGCCAGCGCGCCTAGGTTGGCAATTCGTCCCTGGCAGACAAAACAGGCTTCTGTGCCGGCGCCTACACCGCTGCGTTCCAGCAACTTTTCTGCCCAATCTTGCGTCTGAACACGTGCTCCGCCCCAGCGCATCACCTGGTAGGCCAGTCGCTTCCAATAAGGCAATTTGCTTTCGGAAACTTCCGCCGCTTTGCGCATGGCAACAAGTGGCAAGGTTGCGACGCGCTCGCCAGCCAGTTCGGAACCTTGACCGATCACCTGCCAATGAGGACAATCTAAGGCCAGCATAGATTGGGTTGCCAATGGCGCCGGCACATCAATTTCGGCGCGATTCCATTGACAAAAACCAGTGCTAATCCCATCAACGTTGCGGGCAGCAATCGGTTGCCAAAAATGACAATTGCCACAGCTTTGCATTTGCCAACCCGCCTGCTGGAGCGCGACTGGCAAGCGCTGGGACAAGTCGCCCGTCAATGGATCCAAAAGTTGCAGCAATGGTCGCTCGGCCGCCGACTTGTCCTGCAGATAAACGACACAAGCCGCCGGATCAGCGTACCACAACAGCCGAGCCCAAGTGTTATCACCCAGTTGATGATCTAGCGGCTTCAAGCGCAGGCGTTGGTAAATTTGGGTGCGCGTGCCAGGAAAGACGCCCGACATCGTTGCCAAGTTGAAAAGCTGAACATTGTCGCGCTGCTCTGGACTATGCTTGTCTGGCGTCATTGTTTCTATCCGCCGACTGCGCACGCAGGTAGGCCACCAATTCTCGTTGCAGCATGCTAGGCAAAGCCTAGCTTCCCCTATTTCCAGCCTGATATTTTACAATAAAGCACTTGGGAAGTAAAGAAGCAGGGCGAATGACAGGCTACAGATTGCGGCGTTCGGTCTACTTGCCATTCGCCTCGTTGATCAGCGTTGTGGTCTCTACGACAATATCTTGCGGTTCAGCTACATCGTTGATCGCCTTGATCAGCATGTCGCCGCCATACCCCCACACTTGCTCCATCTCGGGCAAGGATGGCATCGATTGGGCCGAGGCGGCCTGTTGCAAAAAACCGCGCAACAATGGATCGTTATCCATGTTGATCGCGCGATTGGCGGGTAACCGTTGTGCAATGGTGGCTAACAATCCGCCGCTAGCCGCGCCGGTCATATAGCGGGCAAAGAAGAGTGCCCGCTGCTGCTGATCCGACGTGCTGGCTGGATTGAGGAAGAGACCGTCCGCGGTAAGCCAGGGTTGGGCTGGACCTGCTGGGCCTGCCGGCAGTGGCGCCACCCCCAGTTGATCACCCAGCGCACCCTGAAATTCGGCTACACTCCATGGCCCATCGACAAAAAGCGCGTACTCACCTTTCTTAAAGCGGTCGACCAACATGCCATAATCCTGGTCGACAAAATCACCCGGCAACTGCGCTACATCTTCTAGCCATTGCAGATAACCAGCGGCGCCTTCGTTGCGGTCCAACACGACGCGGCCCTGATCATCCAGCAATTGCGCGCCATAGGCGGGCAGCCCCCAATACAAATGATAAAGGCTGGCGTAGAGGCCAATGCCCTGACGTCCATTTTGTTGGGCGCGCACCAGCAGATCATTCATGGTTGTTGGCACCTCTTCGGGGGCGATCAAGCCGCGGTTGTAAAAGAGCGCCACTACTTCAAAATTGGTCGGCAGCCCATAAAGTTTGCCATCCCACCGCAGATTGTCGAGCGTGGCCGGCCAGTACTGGGCCAGCATTTCCGCCGATGTCAGCCCATCTAGTGGCTGCACGACGCCCGCATCCACCAGTTCGCCGAGCCACAAATTGGGCGCCAGCACCAGGTCCGGCCCGCTGCCCGCCAGCACGGCGTCGGCGTAACTTTGCGGTAGGTCGTTATAAGCCACAAACAATGTATCGACCACCAAGTTGGGGTGTTCGGTTTGGAAAGCACCCAGGATCGCTGCCAGGGCGTCGCCGTCGGCTTCGGCCCAACTGTGCCATAACACAATGCGGCCGTTTTCCAGATCGACGGTTGGTGTCGGCGTAGGGCCAGGTATGGGCGTATCCACAGGGATGGGTGTCTCAACGGCGCTTTCTGTGGGCGCGGGGGTCGGCGCCGGCGTTGCGCTGCCACATGCGAGGCTAAGCAGCGCGATGAGACCAATGACCAACCAGCGTCCGACGTAGGTTACTGTTTGTAATCTGTAACCTGTAGACGTGGCTTGGGTGCGCAAATCGGTGCGTTTGTTCATGTCGCGTCGCATATTACCCTTGCGTTTGTTCATTGAGATGCTCCACCAAAGCCTGAAAACCAATCAAATAGCTGCGCCAGCCAAACCCGCAAATCTGACCGACACAAACGGGCGCGATCACTGATGTGTGGCGGAAGCTCTCGCGGGCGTGAATATTGCTCAAATGAACTTCGACAGTTGGCAACTTGACGGCCGAAACTGCATCACGCAACGCATAGGAATAATGCGTAAATGCGCCGGGGTTGATCAGAATACCGTCCGCCCATTCGCGTGCCGCGTGAATAAAGTCGATCAGCACACCTTCGTGATTGCTTTGTAAGGAGCGGATTTCATGCGCTGTACCCGCACTGGCGTGTAAACGTTGCTCGATCTTTTCTAGTGTCATGCTGCCGTAAATTGTGGTCTCGCGTGTGCCCAACAAATTCAGGTTAGGACCATGGATCAAGGCGATGGTGGACATAACTTCCCTTTGTATACCGTGAATGAATTAGCTCATCAACCGAAAGTGTGCAACGCATTATTTTGCGCAAAGGCAAAAGACCGGTTTGCACACTTTGCACAGATGAGCCACTGAGTTTTGTCTGCGCGTCAATTCGCTGATTTCAACACATGCGCCAGTGCTTGCTGGACAACTTCTAAGCCTGGATCGTCAATTACGACCACATCGCCAAGCGCCTGGGGAATGACAAAACGTAACGTTTTGCCAGCGCGTTTCTTGTCGTGGCTCATCGCCGCCAACACGGCAGCCATGTCGTACCCACTGATATACGTAGGCAACTCTACGCGTTCCAGCAGATGAACGATCCGATCCGCCAGTGTTACATCGCAGCGGCCAAGGGCAACTGCCATCTGTGATGCGGCCACCATGCCAATCGCCACGCCTTCGCCATGGCGCACCGCAAATTCACTGACCAGCTCCAGCGCGTGGCCAAAGGTGTGGCCCAGGTTGAGAATGGCGCGCCGCCCGCGCTCATACGGGTCCTCTTCGACAATTTGCACCTTGACACGCACCGCATCGGCAACTAGATGGCCCAAACTGGTAGGACCGTAGGTCTCGAGTTGTTCAAAAAGTTCGGGCGCGCCAATAATGCCGTGTTTGACCACCTCGGCCATGCCCGAACGAAACTCGCCCGCTGGCAAAGTTTCCATCACCGTTGGGTCGATAATGACCACTTCGGCGGGCTTGAATGCGCCAACCAGGTTTTTGCCCTGCGGCAGATCAACGCCCGTCTTGCCGCCCACCGCCGCATCGACCATCGCCAGCAACGAGGTTGGAATCTGGACAAAAGGTACGCCGCGCAAATAGCTGGCCGCGGCAAAACCGGCCATGTCGCCAATCACACCGCCGCCCAAGGCAATCACCGGGCTGCGTCGATCCAGACCGGCGCCAAGAAATTGTTCGTAGAGCGAGGCAATGTTGGCCAGGGTTTTGTGTTGTTCGCCCTCTGGTACGGTGCAGAGCACCGGTTGAAAGCCGGCACTGCGCAAACTTTCGGCGACCGTTTCCGCATAATGGCCGGCAATGATTGGGTTGCTAACAATTGCCGCTGGGCCAGGGTGTAGATTACGGTTGCGCAGTAGTTGGCCGCTTTGTTGCAACAGTCCATCGCCAATACAGATATGGTATGCCTCCGTCGGGCCCTGTACCCGGATGCGGGTCATGCCCGCTGCTTCGACCTCGGCGGCGAGCACGTCGAGCAGGCGCGTCACGATTTGATCAGGTGACAAACCAGTGGTCTCCACTTGGTGCGGAATCGCCGCATAGGCCTGGCGGCGTTCGTGAAGCAAACTGCGCACACGGTGGCGGCGTTCATCCAAATTGCCGGGCAACATGGGCCGATCGTGCGCCTGCTCAATCCGGCGCAGAATTTCATCGACAGTAGCAGTCAGGCAGATTAATACGCCGCTCTGCGCGAACGTCTGGCGGTTCTGGGGGTTGACGAGCGCGCCACCACCTGTGCTGATCACCAAACCTGTCTCCGCGGCCAATTGCTGACAAAGTTGTTGCTCGGCGGCGCGAAAAAAAGGTTCGCCTTCCTGGGCAAAGACATCGGCAATCGGCTTGCCAAAGTGGGCGACCAACTGGTCGTCCATGTCGACAAAGCGCCGTTGTAGCCTTTCTGCCAAGAGATACCCAATGGTGCTCTTGCCCGTGCCCATAAAGCCGGTTAGGATAATATTTTTAGTGGGTGGGAAGCTAGTCATGGTTGGGTGAACTGCTCAACTTTTTCAAGAACTTCTTGCGCCCACTCCAGTGTTTCTTGCGCCTGCTGCTGATTAGGCAAACCGTCGGGAAATGTACCTGGTAAAGTGTCTGGATAGCGCGTTGGCATATAAAGAAGATCCAACTGAATTATCTTCGCTGGCAATGTTGCTGCCAGAGATGCTGGTATTAATTTTAGAAGGTCAGTTATCGCGTGTATACGTGGTGGTGCATGCCCTTGATGAGCTATAACGGCTTTCAATGACTTTTCCACACATTGTTGGCTGTGAAAGCAAACCTGGGTATAAATCTCTTCATGCAGGAGAATATGGGCAACTTGTAAATCTTGCTTGGCAAAAAACAACCACTCATTCGCCGCGTCGCTCATATACTACTATTCCTTTGTCGATGATCTCTTCTTGAAAGAATCGTCTCTGCAAACACAAAGTTTCGAATTCTTCTGGCGTATAGTAAAGAATATCTGTACCGACCCGCGGCTGTAACAAACCTTGGGTTTGACACAAGCGCTCTAGATAAGGTAGCTTGGTTTCTTTGACAACCACCAAATCAATATCCGACCACTCGTGTACATGGCCGGTTGCCAGTGAACCAAAAACAATCACCTTGTCGGGGTTCTCTGCTGCTTTCAGGACTTGTACGTAACGGTCTAATTCTTGCTCTAAGAGTTCTTTGCGCGCCTGTGCTTTGGCGTCCATACTTGCCTCCTGTCACAATTGGTTAGCCAACC
>JBBRVA010000122.1:0-13612 GCA_038247295.1 Caldilineales bacterium
ACCGCAAAAACCTTCCCCACTTCCAACCGCCTGGCGCGAGCTTGTTTGTCACTTTCCGTCTGAATGGTTCTATTCCAGTGGCACTACTAGTACACTTGGGCGTAAGTAAGACAGTGAATCAGTAGGACAGTAGGACAGTAGAACAGTGTTTGTACTGTCTCACTGTCCTACTGATTCACTACTGATTCACTACTGATTCACCGGAGAATAGTATGGTTATTTCCGCCCAAGTGTACTAGCACAATGGAAAAATGAAGCAGAGCACATCAAAAGTGTTCTTGCAGAAATTAGTGACCCCGACGAATATATGCGTCAGATCGAATCGGAACGCCGCCGCTGGTTTGGCAGATGGGATAACACGCTTGATACAACTACCACAGGTCCTTTTTGGTTAAACGAACCTCGGATTGCCGAACTGATTGCCAATAGTCTACATTTCCTTGTCGGCCTCAAATATGAGCTGGACAGCTTCTGTATTATGTCTAATCATGTTCACACAGTTTTTACACCTTTACAAAAAGATCATGGAAACTACTATGCTTTGCCTAGCATTATGCATTCGCTGAAACGCTGCACGGCACTAGAAGCCAACCGCTTGTTGAGCAGAAATGGCGACTTCTGGCAAGAAGAAAGCTTTGACCATGTCGTGCGTAATGGGGAAGAATTACAACGGATTCGCCATTATGTGTTGAATAATCCCGTTAAAGCCGGCCTAGTCCAGAAATGGCAAGATTGGCCCTGGACATACGCCAAGAATATGTAACACGATTTTTCAAATCGTGGCGTGTCGTACACGAGTAAAATTGTGCGCAGCGAAGATGTGTGGCTGACGCGAATGTAAACGATTTGAAAAATCGTTGTACATTTGCGCCACTATCGTGTAAAATAGAGGCTTGAGCCAAGTGTGGTTGATCGTTTATATTTTACGCACGAACAAATTATGACAAACAAGCATTTAAAAGCACCCGAAGAGACCACAGTTGTCGTCGCCATGAGTGGCGGCGTCGATAGTTCAGTAGCGGCGACATTATTGGTGGAGCAGGGTTACAATTGTATTGGCGTCATGATGCGCCTCTGGGCAGAAGCGAGCGCGGGCGAAGGCTCGAGCAATAAGTGTTGCAGCTTGGAGAGCGTAAATGACGCGCGCCGGGTGGCTGACGAATTGGGCATCCCTTTTTACCTGATCAATGTGGAGCAGCCTTTCAAGCAAAATGTGGTGGACTTTTTCATCGAAGGCTACAGCGCCGGGTTGACGCCGAATCCCTGCCTGGCCTGCAACCGCCACATTCGCTTCGACTATTTGCTCAACTATGCACGCCGGTTGGGCGCCGATTATCTGGCAACCGGGCATTATGCGCGCCTGCAGCGTCTAGCCGATGGGACAGTACAGCTGTTGAAGGGTGTGGACGAGCAGAAGGATCAGAGCTATGTGCTGAGCGTGATGGGCCAAGATGAGTTGCGCGATGTGCTCTTCCCGATCGGCCACCTGCCCAAGCCAGAAGTGCGCAAGATCGCCGCCGCCCGCGGTTTGCCAATCGCCAGCAAGCACGACTCGATGGATCTCTGCTTTATTGCCGACGATGATTACCGACGTTTTCTGCAAGATTGGGCCACCAATGCGATGCGCCCCGGCCCAATCTTGGATCGCAGCGGCCGTGTCTATGGCGAACATAGGGGGCTGCCTGGCTATACCGTCGGGCAGCGCAAAGGGCTTGGCATTAGCGGGTCTGCCGAGCCGATGTTTGTATTGGAGCTCGATCAGGCGCGCAACACCTTGATTGTTGGCATCCAGGCCGAGCTGGGGCGCGATTGGCTGATCGCCCACACAGTCAACTGGACACTAGATGCGCCGGTGGTCGATGGTACGCATGCCCAGTGTAAAATTCGCTACAAGGCGCGCGCGATCGATTGCACCCTGCATCCTCAAACCAATGGTGATGTGGAAGTTCGCTTTAGCGAGCCACTGCGCGACATCGCGCCCGGCCAGGGTGCGATCTTCTACATCGGTGACCATTGTCTGGGTGGGGGCATCATCGCCAAATGATCGACCCATTGCTCGAATGGCTTTCCCCGGCCTTACTTTTGGGCGCCCTGTTGAGCGTTGGTTATGCCAGTCTCTATCATCTGTGGGGCGGACGCAACCTGCGCGATCTGGTTGTGGCACTGCTCACGGCCGGCGTAGGGTTCTACGCCGGCCAATTGATTGGGGCGTTAACGGCTGCTGGGATTCTTCAAATCGGCCAATTGCATGTGTTCGAAGCGACCATTTGTGCCTGGTTAGCACTATTTATGATGCATTTATTACAACAACGCACAACCTAAAGCAGAGTCTAACGCTGTCGGGAAATTGAGATCTTGATGCCAGAAGAAAGGAAAGACCGAGAGTGCAAGTAGAAGCGGCGAAATCGTCACCGCAACGCCAGCGCCGCCTATTAATCGGCGGTCTGGTGGTTGCAATTTTGCTGACGCTCTTTTTTGGTGTGCGCGCCGTCCGCCGCTTTATCGATCGCCCCACCAACGAACCGATTCGTGAATGGATGAGCGTCCCCTACATTGCGCACTCTTACCATGTGCGGCCAGACGTCCTCTTTCGCGCCCTGGGTCTACCCGACAAACCACCACCCGACAAGCGACCGATCAGTGTGATTGCCAAAGAGCTCAACCTGAGCACAGAAGCGGTGATCGAGCTTTTGCAGACGGCAATTGAGCAAGCGCGTCCCCCTAAGCCACCCCCACCGGGTGAAGCACCGACTGATATCCCACCGCCTACCGATGAGGCTAGCGCCGTATTCTGGATAGGATAACAAACGAAACCTCATGGATTTACAAACCACCCTGCTCGATGCGATGGCAAATTATGGCGCCACCGCCCTCTTTTTTTCGATTTTACTGGCTTCGATCGGCTTACCTCTCCCCGCCAGTTTTTTGTTGGTGGCGGCCGGTTCGTTTATTGCCCAGGGCGAAATGCAACTGTGGCCGGTGATGAGTGCAAGTGTACTCGGCGCGGTGATTGGCGACCATATTGGCTATGGGATTGGTCACGTGGGTGGGCGGCCGTTTGTACTAAAGCTTAGCCAACGTTTGAAGGCCGAAACGCTTGTCGAGCAGGCAGAGCACACCATGAAACAGTGGGGTGGCATTGGCATCTTTCTCAGCCGCTGGCTGATCACAGCTGCCGGCCCCTATGTCAACCTGACCAGTGGTCTCACGCGCTATCATTTACTGCACTTTTCCATCTGGGATGTTCTAGGTGAAATCTTGTGGGTGTCGATCTACATCCAAGTCGGGCGTCTGTTTAGCGATCAACTGGCAACCATTAGCGACGCGCTGGGCGACTTGACTTGGGTTGCGCTGGGCGTCGTTGCCATTATCGTGATTGGGTACAAACTGATTCAGAGTTCGAGGCAAAGTGCAAAACAAAGCGCGGTTATATTGAGTGTCAATGAATAAACTAACATAACGATTCAGCCGGGAACGCGCCCAAGGGGCACCCGAGCCCTGAATCGTTACAAACTAACTTACCATCTCTAAAATTCTGGAGCTATTTATGCAACCGAATATGATTGGTGCCTACGGACCGTGGGCGGCCAGCCTGATCGATGAGGGTCCAGCCACTTTTTCCTGGCGCAACGCGCGGTGGGCAGATCTAGAGGCGTGGCGTGTCGCCGCTCATACGCGGTTACTAGAACGCCTGGCCCCGCCCCCCGCCGCCACACCCCCCGCCGCCACACCCACAGTGACGGTGCAGCGACAATTCAGCTATGATGGTCTGGATATTGAAGAACTCGCGTGGCAACTTCCCTATGGTCCACCCACGCAGGCAGTCTTGCTAAAACCGGCCGGTGCGACGGATAAATTGCCTGGTATCGTCGGCTTACATTGTCACGGTGGCAATAAGTTTTTCGGACGCCACAAGATCACGCGCACGGCGGACGAACGCCACCCGTTGATGGCGCAG
The DNA here is from genome assembly GCA_038247295.1 of Caldilineales bacterium. GTDB lineage: Bacteria > Chloroflexota > Anaerolineae > Caldilineales > Caldilineaceae > JAPLGZ01. Next base: position 3,959 of record JBBRVA010000122.1, read on the forward strand.
CATCAGGCGCATTATTATGGCGATGTGGCCTGGGCCAACGAATTAGCCAAACGCGGTTATGTGGTCCTGGTCCACGATGGTTTTGCCTTTGGCAGTCGCCGTGTACTGCTGGCCGATCTGCCGGAAGTCATTCGTTATGGGGTAAGTGATCCAGCGTGGGAGGATAATGCCGGCATCCAGGCGTATAATACTTGGGCGGCCGGCCACGAGTCGATCATGGCGAAGTCGCTCTTCTGTGCTGGCACAACTTGGCCTGGCGTTACCTTGGCCGAGGATCAGCGGGCGCTGGATGTGCTGTGTGCTCGCGCCGATGTGGATACGACGCGTGTTGGCTGTTGTGGGCTATCGGGCGGGGGGCTGCGCACTGTCTATTTGGCCGGCGCCGATCCACGTATCAACTGCGCCGTCTGTGTGGGCATGATGACCACCTGGCGCGATTACCTGCTCGACAAAACCCACACGCACACCTGGATGATCTACACGCCGCTGTTGCCCAATGAATTGGATTATCCAGAAATTTTAGGGCTACGTACACCGCGGCCGACCCTGGTCCTGAACGACATTCATGATTCGCTCTTTACCATGCCCGAGATGGAGCGCGCCGACACGATCTTGCGTGAAGTCTATGCCAAGGCAGGTGCGAGTGAGCGTTACCACTGTTCCTTCTACCCCGGCCCGCACAAGTTTGATCTGCCCATGCAGAGCGAAGCGTTTGCCTGGTTTGACCAATGGTTGCAATAGAAATCACCAATCGCCTTTACGATCGGAAGTACCAGACCAGCAATACAATCACAATGATCGCCACAACGGCATAGATCAACATGCGGTTGTCTTGCACCACATCGCGGGCCACATCTTTGGCAACATTGGTGGCCACCTGGCGCTGGGAAGGGGCGGCAATCTTGGGTGGCTCGACCGCAGCCACGGCGGCGGCAACGGCCGCTTGCCGGGCCGCTGCGGCTTCTTCTGTAGAGATGGTATCGGCGCCCCCGGTTTTGTCAAGGGCATCGGCGGCGGCTTTTGCTGCTACAACAACGGCATTCTTGGCCTTGATATATTGGTGCAAACCTTCCAAACTCTGCTTGATAATCGACTTGGCCGAGCTATCGATCAAGCGCTGGCCGACGCTGGCAATGCGTCCACCCACCTGGGCATCACCGTCATAATGCATCAACGTCGTGTCGCCTTGGTCTTCCAGCACGACACCGCCGACGCCCTTGACAAAACCAGATGCGCCCTTGCCGTCCACCTGCATCTTGTAGCTTTCCGGCGCGCTGATGTCGGTCAGCTTGATCAAACCCTGAAAGACACCTTGCACCGGCCCCACTTTAATGTTGAGCGCGCCCTCGTACTCGTTCTCGCCAAGCTGCGCCAGCTTTTCGCAGCCGGGCATAATCTGGGCCAGCACATTGGGATCATTTAGGGCTTCCCAGACAAGATCACGCGGTGCTTCAAAGGTGTAATCGCCCGCTATTTTCATAATATCGCTCCTTGGTTTAATTTTGACAGATGACGAAAATATCTGTCCGTATGGATTGCAAGCAATTTGATGCGATCAGCGTTTCTGATAAAGTACGATCATAACACCCACCAACACCGCAGCGCCACCTATCAGTTGCTGGGTGGTCGGCCATTGCCCAAAAAGCTGATACGACCAGAGAATGGTCATCGCTGGGCTAAGGGTGAGGATGAGCGAATGAATGCTCATGTTTAGCCGGCGCAACGCCACATAATAGAGCACGCGGCTGATGACAACATCGACAACGGCGACCAGGAGCAATAAAAACCAGACATTGATCGTTGGCCAAATCAAGGCGTGTGCCGCCACTCCCCAGAGCAAGAGTAATACCGTGGTGGAGAAAAGTCGAAAAAAGAAAAAATTGATAAAGTCAATCCCACCACCATAACGCTTGACAATTGCAGTGTGCAGCGCGTAGAGCAGCGTGGCCGCCAGAATCATAAACGAACCCAACTGTAGGTAGTCACCGGGCTGGAAGGCAATCGTGAAGCTGCCCACAATCGCAATCACAGCGCCGACCCATTGCAAACGGGTCAACCGTTCGCCTAGCCAGAGCAGACCAAAGCCAATCCCAAATAGGGTCGAAATTTTGCCCAACATGGAAGCTGTGCCCGGATCTACATATTGGATAGCAATGTAGCCCAAGTTGGTGCTGACCGCAATTAGCGCGCCAATCGACAGGAAGAACCAAACATGGCGACGGAGTAGCCGCCAATCTAGTTGACCGATAGCAAGCGCATAGACGCCAATCAATAACGTACCGATGCCTTGCACGTACATGGCAGAAATATTCGGGCTAATATGGGGCAGGAGCAGGCGGGCAAAGACAAAATGTAGACTATCGACAAGCAGCAGTACACTGATCAAGAGTACGCCATGGTCGGCGGTGTTTTTAGCTGGCGTTGCCAGTGAATGTTGCATGCGGTGGTCCTATCAATGGAGCGATGCGGTATCAGGCCATGCATATGCTAGATTTCGGCCTTCATTCTACCAGAACCGCAACCGACTTGAATAATCGAGGCGGAAGCTAATCTTGACTCTAGTCGGCTCGTGGTTATACTTGCGATCATGATTTGAAATCTCACGTTAGACAGATATGCGGAAAAACAGGTACACAGAGATCACAGAGTAGGCGCAGAGCGCGCAGAGAAAAACAAGAAATTTCAAGACTCCGACGTCGGTTGCTAAATTCTCTGTGTTCTCTGCGCGCGGTCTGTGATCTCTGTGTACCTGTTTTTGTGTAAGGTGATTTAGCAAGTAATTCCAATTTATATCCGACGGGGCGAGGAGAACTAATGAATCTGACACGCTGTACATGGCCCGGCAACGATCCGCTCTATCTGCAATATCACGACGAAGAGTGGGGCATACCCGTACACGACGACCGCAAACTGTTTGAGATGCTCTGTCTGGAAGGAGCGCAGGCGGGGTTAAGCTGGATCACCGTGTTGCGCAAGCGGGAACATTATCGTGCCGCCTTTGACAACTTCGATGCGGTCAAAATTGCCGGCTACGGGGAGGAGAAGATTGCCGAGTTATTGCAAAATCCCGGCATCATTCGCAACCGCTTAAAGGTGCATGCTTTTATCAAAAATGCGCGCGCACTACTTGCCATCCAAGCAGAGTTTGGCACCTTTGACGCCTATCTCTGGCGCTTTGTCGGGGGCGCACCCATTCTCAACACCCGCGCGTCACTGGCAGAGTTGCCGGCGCAAACGGTCGAAGCCGAGGCGATGAGCAAAGATCTAAAGAAGCGGGGCTTCACCTTTGTCGGCCCCACCATCTGCTATGCGTTTATGCAGGCAACCGGCATGGTGAACGATCACATTGTTACTTGCTTCCGTCACCCGCGTAATTTAGCGACCAGTGACCAAGTAGTCAGGCATCAATGAGATACCACATAGGAACGAAATGAGCTCTTACTGATTACTGATTACGGCCTTGACTGTACTGCGCCGTCGCCACCAGTCAACCCACAGGTAGATCAATAGGCCGAGCACTACCAGATGCTCGAACATCGACCAGTAGTTGCCGTAGTGCGCTGGGTCCCAATAGCTGATCGGGCTACGGAAGCGCGTCTCCCAGTAGAAGGGAAAGAAGAGCAGAGGGCCATCGTCGGTGTGCAGCGGAATGTCGATTAAGGTGTGCAATCCACAAGAAACAGCAAACCAGAAGAGGGTGGCGCCCCATTTTTGCGCGCGCCGCCAGGCCCCATAGCCCAACGCAATATATAGCAAGATGACAAGCGGGCCATGAAACAGGTTTTGGAGGGTGATGACCCAACGATTGTGAAAGTACAGATAATCGAACAAGTAGGCAATATTAAATTGCGAAGGGTCCACATCGGGACCCGGCCGCCGCCCAGCCCACAGGTCGGATGCCAGAAAGATGATCGTCAGCAGAATCAACGGGATGTCGGGGGCAAACGAGCCCAACAACAAGGCGCGGCTGTTGAGCGGTGGTAATTCGCGCCCAGCCACCATCAATTTTGGCGCGCCCGCAGGATCATACTGCTGTTGTTCTTTTAATGCGCGGTTGAGCACAGCCGTAATAATTACATGCGAGTACGTTTGCAAAGCTGCTACAATCCTTTAAAGGGTTGATACAAGTGATTTGAACGCAAATGCTATTCTATGCAGCTTTTCTTTGCGCCTTCGCTACCTCGCGTCTTTGCGTTAGCCGTTTTTATGCGCTCTTATTCACGCGTCCATTTCCCACGAACCACCGGCAAAAAAGCCGCCATCGACCACAATCGTGCTGCCGGTCATATAGGAAGAGGCAGGGGAAGCAAGCAAGAGGGTCGCACCGACGAGTTCTTCTGGTTCGCCAGGGCGGTGCATGGGGATGCGGTCGCGCAGCCATTGGTTTCTGTGCGCGTCGCCCCAAAGCGGTTGCGCGGTCAACGGCGTCATAATAAAGCCAGGCACAATACAATTGACCTGGATGTTATCCTTGGCCCATTCGACCGCCATCACCCGGCTGACTTGGGCCAGGCCAGCCTTGGACGCACCGTAGACAGAGACGGTGCCCAACCCATAGCGTTCGTTGGCCGAGCTGATATTGACGATCTTGCCGCCGCCCTGCACGCGCATCTGCCGGTGCGCAGCCTGACAGAGGAAGTAGGCGCTACGCAAGTTGAGCGCCATAATCGTGTCGTAATCTTCTGGCGTCACGTCGGCGATGGGCTTGCGTCGGTTCATTGCCGCGCAGTTGATCAAAATATCGAGCCGGCCCAGTGTGTGCGTGGCGTCCTCGATCAGGCGAGGATTGGCGTCCGTTTCGCTCAGATCGGCGCTAAAGGCACAGGCTTGACCGCCGACCGCTTGCACCTGGCGACACGCTTCGGCCACCTTTTCCGGCGTGCGCCCGTGGATGCCCACCGTGGCGCCCGCCTCGGCCAACGCCACGGCCAACGCAGTGCCGATGCCACCCGACGCGCCAGTGATCAGGGCCGTTTTGCCAGTTAGGGAAAAGAGACGTTGAAAAAGAGTTGCCATACTGCCGGTATCTACTCCAAATTATTGGTGGGCGCGATAGAGCGCTTGATCAATGCTCTCTTGCAAAAGGATCTTAATCAGCGATTGATAGGGCACATCGCGTTTGTTAGCCAAAAGCCTTAATTCGTTCAGCATTGATTCTGGCAGACGGAGGGAGATGGTTTTGGTAGATGGCTTAAGATTGGGAAAGACAACCCTTTGCGCTTTACTCCAATCAAGATAATCAGCCGAGTCTTGCTCTGCCCAAAATTCTCGCTCTTCGTCTTCGTTGCGAAATTCAGGAATTGGTTTTAGCATAAATTTTGCCTCCTTAACTAGTTTATCTATAAAAATCACACATTTGTATATTACAACAATATACAAATAGCGTCAAGTTTTCAAAGAATGATTTATAAGCTACTATAGAAGTTTTCAATTTTCTCTCGTCGGGTACTAAGTTCAGACAAATTTTATCGAGAAAAAACATGAAAACTTATAACAACTTGAATATAAGATTCATTCATGATACACTCGCTTAGGCAAGACTCAATCGACCGGGATTTCAAAGTGCCATTAAACTAGTACACTTGGGCGGAAATAACCATACTATTCTCCGGTGAATCAGTAGTGAATCAGTAGGACAGTGAGACAGTGAGACAGTACAAACACTGTTCTACTGTCCTACTGATTCACTGTCTTACTTACGCCCAAGTGTACTAGCTAACTAACAAAGGAGAAATAGCATAATGATAGACTTAGACCAAGTAGAAGGATTTGAATGGAATAAGGGTAATCTAACCAAAAATCAGGATCAGCATCAAGTTTCCACCACTGAATGTGAAGAGGTTTTCTTTAATCGTCCACTTACACTCGATGATGATTTGAAGCACTCACAACAAGAAATCAGATATTATGCTCTGGGGCAAACTAATGCACAGAGAAAACTTCATATAGTTTTTACGATTCGCCAAAATAAAATTCTTATAATTTCTGCACGGGATATGAAGAGCAAAGAAAAAGCAATTTACAACAATAATCTATAAAATCTAACGAACAATATTTGTGATGACTATTTTTAGTCGCTAGCAAAATAAAACTATAATAACTCCCTTTCCTGATAAAAACACAGGAAAGGGAGTTATTCATCAACTATACCTGATACAACGGCTTTTGCCCGCGCAGCGCGCGCAGACAATTCTCCAGGGTAATATCACCCATACGCCGTTGCCCTTCGACCGTCTGCCCGGCAATATGCGAAGTCAAGACCACATTGTCCAAGCCAAGCAACGGGCTGCCTTTGGGCGGCTCATCAACAAAAACATCTAACCCGGCGCCCGCCAGTTGACCAGTCTTGAGCGCGGCAGCCAGCGCCACTTCATCCACCAATTGACCGCGTGCAGTGTTGATCAGGTAGGCAGCCGGCTTCAACAACGCCAACTCACGCTCGCCCAGCAACGGTTTGTCGTCACCGGTAGGCGGCGCATGCAGCGACACCACGTCGGATTGTTGCAATAATTCGTCTAGCGGCATAAAGATGACGTTGTGTTGGCTGGCAAAGCCTTGATCCGGATAGAGATCATAGGCGAGCACGCGCATACCAAACGCCTGCGCCCGCAGACAGACTTCTTTGCCAATCCGTCCCAGCCCGACAATGCCCAGCGTCTTATCGCGCAATTCGTAGCCAATAAATCGCTTCCACTGCCCCGCCTGCACGCTCAGGTGCGATGGCACAATCTGGCGCACCAATGCCAACAGCAGACCTAGTGTCAGGTCGGCCACCGCATCGTGGATCGCGCCCGGCGTCGCGGTGACGCTGATGCCGCGCGCCCGCGCCGCAGCAAGATCGATGTTGTCCAGTCCGACGCCATGTTTGGCAATCGTCTTCAACCGATCGGCGTGCTCGATCACTTCGGCGGTCAACTCGTCTGTACCGGTAATGATCGCATCTACGCCGCGCAACGCTTCGAGTAACTCGGCGGCGCGATAGCCACGCCCGACGGTGTTCGGGATCACTTCGCACCCCGCCGCCACCAGTTGCGTCAAATGGTTGGGGTCCGATTGGCCAAACGAGCGCGAGCCGATCAGGACGCGCCAGGGGGGATTGACGATTTTTGTGGGTGCCCTCTGGGCGCGATTTTCGATTTCTGTCACAACGACCTCACTTGAATTCGGTTCTATCCCGCCGCCAGCTTTCGTATTTCGTCCACCTCTTGCGCCATATCGGGTACTTTGTAGAGGCCACCGCCTAGCGCCAACGTGGTTGCGCCTGCCGCGACCAGATCAGCGACATGGGCGCGTTTTACGCCGCCGGCCACTTGAATATCGACAGTTTTGCCAGCAGCTTCGGCCAGGGTGCGCACCATACGCAGACGGGGTAAAACCAACGGGTTAAACGCCGCGCCGCGCGCCCCTTCACCCGTCACGCGCGACAGCAGCAGCACAGCATCGACGAGCGTAATCACTGGCTCTAACCCTGTCAACGACGTGCCAAGCCCAAAGGCCAACCCAACCTGCACACCTTGATCACGCCCAGAATCGCGTACGGCAAAGAGCGCTTCGTAGAGCATCGTGACGCTCTCGGCGTGGAAAACAATCAAATCAGCGCCCGCGTCGACCAGATGTGGCACAAAGCGCAATGGATCAGTTGCGCCCAGATGCACCTCGAAAGGTAATTTTGTCAACGGTCGCAACGCCGCAATCGTGCGCGGTGGGAAGCCGAGATCAGGCACAAAGTGGCCGTCGAAGACATCTAGGTGGATAAAATCCAGCCCAGCCGCTTCCAACCGCGCCACCTCATCGGCCAGCCGACCGTGATCACCGTTGAAGAGGGCTGCGCCAAGGCGTAACTTTTGCATCATCAAGTAACCATTTCCTCGCTTGATTGACGATTTTTGATTTACGATTTACGAGTGATCTTGTCGACGGCGCAGCCTCGTAAATCAAAAATCGTCAATCGTCAATCAATCAACCTTCCATCTCCAGCGCAATCGCCCGGATTGGTGACGCGTCCAACCCTTTGACGGGCAGCGGCATGCCGACAAAAAAGAAGCGGTCATTGGGAATTTGGCCCAGGTTACAGAGACATTCGATCACCGGAATATCGACCCCAGCCTTGAAGAACAAGTGGTGATTGGGATGATTCTTGACCCCGCGCACCTCAAAGCCGGACGAGTCGGTGCCGAGCAACTTGATCTTGCGGTCCAGCGCCAGCCATTCGGCGGCTTCGGCAGTCACGTAGGGTCGATCATGCGAGTGGGGCGTGCGATATTGGTGTTCGCGGCCCTGCCACATGATCACAATATCGCCTTCCCGAACCTCACCTGCGGCCTGAAAATCTTGCACCGTGATCGGCTCGTTGACTTCTTTATGGCGAAAGTCCAGCCGAATCGCCGGCCCGACAAAGGTAGCGGCGGGGAAATCGGACGTATCTTTGCCGCCACTGTAAAAATGCAGCGACACTTCGACATGGGTGCCGGAATGCGACCACATGTAGACATCGTTCATGATATCACCCGTCGGCGTCTCGCGCAGTTTGCCGCGCTGTTTGATCTCGACGGTGTACTGCTCTTCGCCAGGCAACATGGTCTGGGTCAGGTCGATAATACGAAAGTTGCTCATGACATTCACCAAAGGGTTTGTGGATAGAATTGTTGGATTCGAGAATCATTGGAAACGAGTGGACAACTTAATAGTAGCGCAGTCGCAACAATCGTTCGGTCGGCAGGGTCTTTATGTGACCATTCCAAATCGACATTTTTAAGCCATGTGATCTCAGTCACAGGGACGATCGCTACGCGCTTTATTTCTTTAAGCCGAGTGACAAGTTCTTGCACAGAAAGGGGAAGTATTAGCTTACGCTGATTTACCTTCAATCCTATTTCCCAAATCGAAATTGAACTGATAAAAATCTGATCGGCTTGCTCAATTGCTTGCATAGCGCGCACTGAAAGTTTGGCACTATCCACTGTCGCATAAACCACCGCAGAAGTGTCTAAAAGGATCACTTGATATCTTCCCATTCGTCGGTCGTCGGCGTGTTAATATCTTCGTGATAGATAACCTTACCGTCGTACGCACCAAATACCTCTTTGAAACTGAGGTTTTTCGCAATCGGTTGAATCCGCAAAACTGGCCGGTTGTTATCGGTCACGATGATCTCCTCGCCGCTTTGCTCAATTTGGCGAAAGATTTGAAGCATCTGGGCTTTTAGTTTACTCTTGGAGATTGTAAGCACTGTTTTTTACTCCTTGCTGATTGGCTTTTTTCAAAGCCATAGTCATAACCCTAGTCACATAATATCAGGCGCCAGGCTACTTGTCAATTGCACGCTGCATCTCCCAATCAATTATGCTAATTTACCAGGCATCCGGCAACTCCTCGCGCACGCCAGGACACCCCGCCGTCGTGATCAAACTGCGTCCGCCGGCCTGCTCAATCGCGGCCGCCACATCAGCTTGGCGATCCGGTTCGGTTAAGGCAATGATGATACCGCCGCCACCTGAGCCAGATACTTTGGCACCCAACGCACCGGCATCTAGCGCTGCTTCGATCAGCCGCGCATTGGCGGCCACGGAAACGCCCAATTTCTCTAAGAGTAACTGGTTGAGATTCATCAAATGGCCCACTGTTGCCAGGTCGTTATTTGCCAGCGCGAGCTCG
>JBBRVA010000123.1:0-13611 GCA_038247295.1 Caldilineales bacterium
CCGCTGGCTGCTCAGGGCAATATTGCCCTCACTGCTCAGCACCAAAGTAGCTTCGCCGGCGCCAAGGGTAAAGTCGATTTCGCCACCCCCGCCGCGCGGGGGCGTATTCAGCCCACTGATGGTCATGTCGCCTTCGCTCTTTAAGTGGACCTGAGCGCTCACTTCGGGTGCTAATTGGCAGGTAATATTACCCTCGGCCGTGATCTGTACCGTTTTCCCCGGCAATAAGTTCAACTGTAAGGCCGCATTGCCACTGACTTGGGCAGACACATCATGCTCACCGCCGCTCAGGTTCAAGTCGCCTTCGATCGTTTCGGCGACAAAGCGCCCTTGCAGGCGACTGATGCTGGCCGTGCCGGAGACAGTCTGCACACTTATATCACCGCGCCCATCGCGTAGTGCAAAATCCCCCTCCACTTCGCCAATCGTGGCAACGCCTACGCTGCGCAAACGCAAGTTGCCTTCTACGCGCACCAGATTCAGCGCGCCATGCGCATCACTGATATGTGTATCGCCGCCCATTTGTTCACAGTGGAGGTTGCCGTGTAGATCGTCAAGGTGGGCGTTGCCAGCCACTTGCAGGGCCCACAAATCACCATGTAGATCACGAACGTTCAAGTCACCTTCTACATTTTCCAACGTTACCGGGCCCACGTTGCGCAGTTGGAGATTGCCCTCCACGGTTTCGATCTTGATCTGGCCCTGGATGCTGTGGACTTGGCTGTCACCTTCTACCTGGCGCACGGCTAGCGTCGCCGCGTGCGGCGCTTGAATGGCGCAGTCGCTTTCACAGCTAATCGCAATTGCTTCCTCGGTCTGATTCAGTTTTAGGTCGTCCTCGTCCCCATAGCTAATCTGGACTTCGGGTCGCTCCCAGCCGCGAATGGTTAGGCTACCCGCTACATTGTCAATCACCAAGTGCGGTGCTTCACCGCTCTGTAATACTCGCTGTCGCATTAGTCGCCTCCTTGCAATTTTTGCATCGCTTCTTCAAAACTCAAATGACCTTCGTCCAGCGCCCGTAACACACTGCGCCGATCCGGTTCTGGTACGTTGATCACTTCTTCCTTGCCCGGTTCGTAGCCCATGCTGCGGATAATTTCATGCAGTCGGGTGCGAATCGTCGGGTAAGAAAGCTTCAATTCTTCTTCCATGCGGTTTAATTTGCCTTCGCAGCGCACGAAAATCTCGACAAACTTCACCTGTTCCGGGGAGAGCTGAGAAAAGGGTGCTACTACGGTAAATTCACCTTCGACCGTAACGCCACTGTCAGGACAATAGAAGCGGGTGACAATAATTTCGCCCCCGCCAAATGGACTTTTGCTCGGTAATGGATGCATAGGCTCTTTATCCTGGCTGAGATAGATCAATAGTTTGAATGTAATTGCATAGCACGGGCCGGATCGTAGCGGCGTTTCAGCCACGCGCCACAGTTGATTAACCATCCACCCAACTGTGATAACCCCCTAGCCCACTGGCTAGGGCGCACCGGCGTGAGACGTTGGAGCAGCCGATATTGCTCGGCTTCACGCAGGCGCTTATGGTGGTACTCCTTAGATAAATCGTAGACAACGTAGTTGTTGATAGGAAACATGTCGGTTGCTCCTTTGAAAAATCACACATCCTTTTATTTTCTAAAAAGATATTACCATAAATCTAAAGAATGTCAACCCCAAATTTCATTAATTTCAATATCAATATTGATAATATTTATATTATCGAATTTTATATTTGAATTATCAATATTTTTATTTGTTTTAATTGATTTATCAGGTATGCAGCATTTATCAATGTTTATAAAATAACACTACAACAGATTCAGAAAACAACAGATTTGTCCGTGCGCATGGATAAATCTGTTGTTTTCTGAATCTGTTGTAGTGTTGCCTAAACGCGCAGAGGGGGACACGAGCAATCGCGTCCCCCTCTGTACGGTTGTTTTCTGTTTTAGTTCTTATGCCCCGAGGCCGTTTAGAGCCAACCCTGATCGCGCAGGAAAGCCGTGAGGCCAGGAATCGCAAAGCGTTTGCCCTGGTAGGCTTGATAGCCGTAATAAAGCATCGCGATCAAGACCATGAGCAGGGCAATCGGGGTAAGGCAAAGCACGACGAGCCCGACCACCGTACCGATCAACGGCACGACCTGGATAATGGCCGTCCCGATGCTGATGAGCACGCTGAGCATGACCAAAACGATGGATAGGCCAAGACTTTGTACGGCATGGTAGCGCTGGAAAGGCCGTTTGTTGCTGCTTTCGCTTAACAGCACAAGCACCGGCAGTAAGACTGGAATAATATAAGCCAGCAAGGCAATTAAGCGATCATCGCTGTTTGCGCCATTGTCGACTGTTGCTTCGTGCATAAACTCACCCCGTCGAAAGGCTGCCGCTGCTTCGCCGGCTTGTTCACGCGCCGCTTCAGCCACTCGTTCAACCGGTGTGCGATCGGGGTTGGTGGTCATATTGATATTCGCCGTGTGTGGGCTGGAAATATTCTCGACCGGCAACGCCCCTTCCACGGGCGCGCTTGTGGGTCTGATCTCTTCTGGATTCATTGCTAACTCCTCATCTGTCACTTAAAATAAACACTACCTATCTATACGTGTGTTTGAGGGAAAGGTTGCAGGGAGTGGGGGAGTGGGGGAGTGGGGGAGTCACTGCCATTAAGTTAAGCGTGGAGGGAGCATTCTCTAATGCGACCGGTTCGGCTAAAGCCGGCATTAGAGAATGCCTACACCACGTTCTCTAATCCTTAACTTAATGGCAGTGAGTGGGGGAGTGGGGGAGTGGGGGAGTAGGGGAGTGGGGGAGTGGGGGAGTGGGGAGTGGGGAAGTAGGGGTGTAGGGAGAAAGGAAGTGGATTTGCTTTTACACCCCCACACCCTTACTCGCTTCCCAACCGGCTGCTGATAAAATCGGGCGCGCCGTTGATGAAGGTGCGGATCTCCATGCTGCGTTTGCCCGCCGGTTGGACGGTATGCAGCAAAAGCAAGCCCTGCCCTGTGCCAACCGCAGGCCCTTGTGCAGTGCTGATGACCAGGCCAGGTTCGGCATGGCCAGCGCACACTTCCGCCTGCCAGATTTTAAAGACTTCGCCGCGCCAGGTTGTAAAAGCAGAAGGCCAGGGTGTATAGGCACGGGTCATGCGTTCGATCTGGACGGCCGGCTGCTGCCAGGCGATTTGGCCAGCGGCTTTGGCGATGGTACGACAGATCGAAACTTCGCCGTCTAAATCACTTTGCGCAATCGGTGGCAATGTGCCCATCAGCCAGGCCGGCAGGGTGTCGATTAGCAGATCTGCGCCTTGCGCGGCCAGGCGTTGGGTCAAGCTGGCGGTTGTATCAGCGCGCCCGATCGGTTGACATGCCTGGGCCAGCACCGGTCCTGTGTCCAGGCCCTCGTCCATTAGCATAATCGAAATGCCGGTTTCGGGCTGCCCATTGAGAATGGCTGCCGTGATCGGGGATGCACCGCGGTAGGCCGGCAGCAGACTAGCGTGGACATTAATTGCGCCAAAGCTGGGAATTTCGAGCACACTTTTGGGTAAAATAAGGCCGTAAGCGGCCACGATTAACAGATCGGGCGCCAGGGCACGCAGCGCAGCGACGGTGGCCGGCTCTTTGCGCAGACTTGTCGGTTGCAGCACGGCAATCCCTTGCGCAACGGCAAACTGCTTGACGGGGCTAGCCACAACCTTGTTGCCACGGCCGGCTGGCCGATCCGGCTGCGTGAGGACGGCCACGATCTGCCAGTTGGCGTTGGCCGCCGCTTCGTGCAACCAGCGCAGAACGGGTACGGCAAAGTCTGGCGTCCCCATGAAGATGATGCGAGTGGTGGATGTACTGTTCATGGCACTATTGTAGCACAAGTAATTGGTAATTAGTAAGTGGTAATTAGGGAAGGGGGGAGACAGAGAGTAGGGGAGAGGTGCTAGACGATATGTCTCCCAATCTCCCCTACTCCCCCACTCCCCTACTCCTTTTTCCTCCTCCTATAATTTGCGATCCGCAAGCGCTCGTGCTATACTAGAAGACCGCTTCGGGGCGTAGCGCAGCTTGGTAGCGCGCTTCAATGGGGTTGAAGAAGTCGGAGGTTCAAATCCTCTCGCCCCGACCACTATAGAAAAAGGCTCCCGCACTCTGTTAAAGACGACGGGAGCCTTTTTTATCTGCAAAGTGAGGGTAGATGAACGACAGGCTACCGTCTACCATTTACCATCTAACCTATGGATGTTCAAATTTGGGATTACCTTGAACTAACCGAAACTGACCGGGATTTTCTGCACCGGATCGAGCAGAGCCTGCCTATTACGGCCGATGTTAGCCGCGCCGATATCTTGCTCTGCTGTTTGGGTGCCGGAAGGAAAGCAGTCGTAGTGGCGCATGCCATGCCCCATTCCATGTCTTCGCTCTACCGCCAGGAAGAGATGGGTCGCACTTATTCTGCTGAAGATCAGCCATTGATTTTGCGTGCTCTCACCAGTGGTAGCGGTGGGCGGCGCCAACGCGAGGTGCTGCGCAATGGCGCGCCGGTGATCCAGGATGTCTACCCCATCCGCAATGCCGATAACCGCGTGATTGCCGCGTTGGTGCTCGAGACAAATATGTTTGCGCATGAACGCCAACGCCGCCGCAACCCCAATTTTCGGCGCGCCGTACTCTGGTTGTTGGAGATGTGTGCGCGCGGCGAAATTCAGGGCGCCGCTGCTTTGAGCCGTTTTGGGCAGTATGATGGCGTTTATCTGGTCAATCGTGACCGGCGCATTACCTACATGAGCGGTATCACCACCAATCTTTTTCGCGCAATTGGTGTGCTGACCGATGGGCATGGCGAGCATCTATCCATTTTAGAGGCGGCCGACGGTGAGTTGGTGGAACAGGCCTTCAAGAGCGGCATCTGTCTGGAAGCGCGCCACGAAGCCAGTGATGGACGTGTCTGGGAGCGCAAAGTGATTCCTTTACGGATATCACCGGTCGATTGGCGCCACGACTGGATCGGCTTTTCGTGGCCCAGTTTGTTTGCCCATGGCCGCCATACGGGGATTGATGCGGCACTGGTATTGGTGCACAATGCCACCGACGCTGTGCAAAAACAGCGCGAGCTGAATGTGAAGTCGGCCTTCATCCAAGAAGTCCACCATCGGGTGAAGAACAATTTGCAAAACATTGCTGCAATTTTGCGCATTCAGGCCCGGCGTTGTAAAAGTGAAGAGGCAAAACAACATTTGACGGACGCCGTCAACCGCGTGTTGAGCATGTCGGTCATTCATGAATTTTTGAGCCAGGACGAGCACCGGTCGATCAATTTGCGCGATGTCTGCCAACGGATCGCGAACCAAGTGGCCGATGTGGCGCGCAACCCCGAACAGGATCTGGAAATTCGCGTGCATGGTCCCCAAGTTCGGCTACCGGCCAGCCAGGCGACTCCGGCGGCGCTGGTGGTGAATGAGCTGTTACTCAACGCGGTCGAGCATGGCCTGGGTCAACGCAGTCGCGGCACAATTACGATCACATTGCACGACTTAGGTGTTGCCGTGCAACTGGTAATCGAGGATGATGGCGATGGTTTACCACCCAATTTCGATCCGGTCCAAAATCGCAGCCTCGGTTTGCAGATTGTCCATACTTTGGTCACCGATGATCTGAAAGGCTCACTCCAGATGGAATCGGTGGCGGCTACAACTGTGGCGAATGGCGATCCTGCTTATCTTGGCGCGCGCGCTATCGTAACTTTTCCGAAACGCTCATTACAGGTAGACTAGGGGTAGAAAGCAGTGACCAGTCATCAGTAAATTCTGCCTCTGGCTGTATCTGTCACGCCGGCAGCGATGACCGATAAAATATTTCTAGCTATTCACTAACAACCGGTTACTCGCTTTACTCTTGATGTGCTCATAAATCTTGTGCGAAGGAGACCCCACCGTGGAACGGACACGCGTGATCATCGCCGATGATGAATCACTGATTCGAATGGACTTGCGTGAAATGCTTACCAATTTGGGCTATCTGGTGGTGGGCGAAGCCGGGGATGGCCGCAGCACGGTCAACCTGGCGCGCGAACTGCGCCCAGATATTGTGATTATGGATATCAAGATGCCCGATATGGATGGCATTGAAGCGGCACAAATCTTAACCAGTGAGCGCGTAGCCCCCGTGTTACTGCTCAGCGCCTACAGCCAACAAGATCTGGTGCAGCGCGCGCGCCAGGCTGGTGTGGCTGGCTATATGGTCAAGCCCTTTCGCGAAAGTGATCTGACACCGGCCATCGAAGTCGCGTTGGCGCGCTTTAGCGAATTTCGCGCCATGGAACGCGAAGTGGACAACTTGCAAGAGGCGCTGGAAACCCGCAAGTTGGTCGAACGGGCCAAAGGTATCTTGATGGATACCCAAGGTCTCAGCGAAACCGAAGCGTTTCGCAAAATCCAGAAGATGAGCATGAACAATCGCAAATCAATGCGCGCCGTGGCGGATGCGATCATTCTGGCGCATCAGGTGAGTGAACAATAAGTGGTAATTACTACTTACCATTGAACGGCTAGATAGGGACAAACTTATTGTGAAGCTGTCGATCATTATGCCGGTCTACAACGAGCGTAATACTTTAGAAGAAATTGTCAGCCGGGTGCGCGACGTTGATCTGACGGTGAACAGGGATAGCTCGAACCGGCTCTTGCCTGGTCCCGTTACACTCGCCCGCGAGATTGTGATTGTGGATGATGGTTCGACTGATGGCACGCGTGAAATTTTAGACCGGTGGCGTGCTGAGGCGGCATCGGATATGTGCATTGTTTTCCATGAACGCAATGGGGGCAAAGGCGCGGCGCTACGCACGGGCTTCGAACGTGCCAGCGGTGATATTTTTGTGATCCAAGATGCGGATCTGGAATATGACCCGCGTGACTATGTCAAACTACTGGAGCCTTTGCTAGAAGGGCGCTCGCCGGTTATTTACGGCAGTCGCTTTAGCGGTGGGCCTCGCTCGGCGATGAGTTTGAGCCATACCCTGGGCAATAAACTCTTGACCGTCTTCACCAATCTGCTGTTTGGCACCTCCTTAAGTGATATGGAAACGTGCTACAAATGCTTCCGCCGTGATGTGATCGCAAACATGTCGCTGCGGAGCCGGCGTTTTGAGATTGAGCCAGAGTTGACGGCAAAAATTCTGAAGCGCGGCTATACGATCTTCGAAGTGCCGATCAGCTATAATGGGCGCAATTTCCACGAAGGCAAAAAGATCAGCTGGCAAGATGGCTTTAGCGCCGTGCGGACATTGCTTAAATACCGGTTTGTCGATTAGGTTGTGACTACCGTGTCGTCAGCCGTCGATCGACTCAGATTCCGGGTTGCAGGTCATACGCGGCAAGGGCTACAAGCCGCCTCTTTTTCGGCCGTGTGCATCTATACCATCAGTTTGATCGCGCTGACGCTACTCGGCTTTAGCCTCCGGCTCTATCTGCTGGATCGCTTCCCCTTGCGCGAAGATGAGGCCATTTATAGCTTTTGGGCGCTCCACTTCTGGCGCGTGGATCCTTACTTCTTAACCGTCTGGCCGGACAAGCCGCCTTTTTTTATTTGGCTGCTCGGCGGCATCTTCCAACTGCTTGGCCCCAGCCAAGCCGCTGCACGTTGGCTCAATATTGCGCTGAGTACGATTACCATTCCCGTGGTGGGCGCAACGGCTTGCCATTTGTGGAATCGACGCGCAGCGCTAGTCGCCGCCACCGTCTTCAGTCTCAACCCATTCGCCATCAGCTTTGCCCCGACGGCTTATACCGACCCGCTGCTTGTTTTGGCAAGCAGTTTGGCCTTGTATATGGCAATCACCTCACGCGCCTTTTGGGCTGGTATCTGGCTCGGCATAGCGATCATGACCAAGCAGCAGGGCGTCTTGTATGTGCCGCTGGTACTGGGCCTTTTGCTTCAAAGCCAGCAGCAGTCTGTAAAGGACAGCAGCCCAAGCCCCATATTGCCAGGACCCTATGCCCGACGCACTATTCATATTTTACGCCACTTGTTTCCAACCACTTTTCTAACTGGCCTGGCGCTGATCATACTGCCCATTCTCTATTGGGATAGTCTGCGGTGGGCTGTTGCACCTTCGCCGTGGGATTTGGGCGTGCGCAACTATGGCGCCCTAGCCTTTGTGCCATTGATTCAATGGTTACCCAATCTGCGTGATTGGCTGAACCTTGCCTGGTATCTGACGGCTAGCTGGTGGGTCTGGACAGCATTGATTCTTGCTGCTTTATCGCTCCCTTTATTTTATTTACTATTTTATTTGCGTCGTCATCCTGGCATCCTGTCGCCGTCTAGTCTGCAATTTTGGCGGCAATGGCGCTTTCCTTCTCCTGCGCTCCTGCTCTGCATCTGGTCGATCACCTTTCTCGCCCTTCACATTGTCACCAACATCCAAATCTGGGATCGATATCTGTTGCCTTTGGCGCCGATGTTGGCTTTGTTATGTGGCTGGTTGGTTGTCCGTTGGAGCAGCCATGTGCCAGCCCATTGGCTTGCGATTGGGCTGGTGATGATTGGGCTTGGCATGGTTCCAGCCGCATGGAAGGCAGCCGCCGGCAAACTGCCCATCGGCGGCGACCACGGCGGTTACACGGGGCTGACCAGCGCGCTGAATCAAGTGGAGCAGATGTTTCCCGATCATGTGACACTTTACCATCAGACATTGGGCTGGCATTATCAATTCTATCTGTTTGACCAAATTGCGCGCGGCGATTACGAGTTGCGCTGGTTTACCAATGCCGTCTATCTGGCCGACAATGCGGTGAAAGCACCCCATCAGCATCGGCTCCTAATCGAACCGCTTTGGCATCCCATTCCTCATCTTACGCCCCAACTGCGCATTCGCGGCCTAACGCTGCAAACCGTCGGTCGTTTTGGGCAATTTATCGTTTACATTATCGACGAACCACCACAGCCGTTTTGTGATTGGTGCCTTTGTAGACTCCCTACCAAGTGGCCACTTGTGGATGCGGGCGCAGGCAGCAAACTGCAAGGGTTGAGTTGCAGCCCATGACCATACCATCAACTCACCCTAGAGATCGACTAGCGTCACGACGGCAGTGGCCTGGGCTAGGTCTCGATCTATCGATCGCGCTACTCCTCGCGCTTTTTGTGCTAGCCCTCTACTACCGCCTGCTTTTTACCAATCGTGTTTTGGCCAGCGGTGATATTTTGCTCTACTTTTATCCCTATCGGGATTATGCCGCGGCGGCCTTACGCCAGGGTCAAATCCCGCTCTGGAATCCCTATATCTTCCTGGGCGTTCCCTTTTTAGCCAATCCGCAGGCAGCCGTGCTCTATCCGTTGCATTGGCCCTTGAGTTGGCTAGCTGTTACTAAGCAGCTCTACTGGAGCGCGGCGCTTCACACTTGGATATTGGGTCTGGGTGGCTATTTTTTGTTGCGCCGCTGGCATTTAAATTCTTGGGCTGCCGCGGTCGGTGGGCTGGTGCTAGCCGGCAGCGGTTTCTACGGCGGCATGATTGGCCATATCAACCAGATGAATGGCGCAGCGTGGCTGCCGTGGGCGGTGTTGGTGCTGGAAAATGGGATACGGAAAACGGAATACGGAATACGGAATTACGTAGTAGGTATTGCAGCCTACGTTGTTTTGTTTGCTGGATTAGTGGCACTGATGTTGCTGGCCGGGCATACACAAACAGCTTATATTAATCTATTTGGGATTGGCGTTTGGGTCATCTGGCCACTAGTGGCTGGTCTACGGACAGGCACTTTACGCACATCAATCCTTGGGTTGCTGCCCCGTCTACTCATTTATGGCATGGGCACGGCTTTAGGCGTTTTACTCAGTGCGGCCCAGCTTTTGCCGACGTTAGAGTTGAGCAATTTAGGATTACGTGGCGGTGGTCTGACCTACAGCGAGGTGAGCAGCTTCAGTTTGCCACTGCTGCGTCTGCCCTTTACGCTCCTGCCCACCTATGGACTACTTGATCTGGGTGTCGTTTTCGGGACGGCCGGCTACAGCGAGTTCGTCGCCTATATCGGCGTGATTGGGCTCGCGCTAGCCGTGGTGGGCGCATGGCAAGGCCGTGGTACGGCGCGTACCTTTGGCTTGCTCTTCGCCTTCTTGAGCCTCTTCTTGGCCTTAGGTCGCTTCAACCCCGTTTACTTTCTGCTCTACAAAATTGTACCCGGTTTCGATCTCTTCCGCACCCCCGCGCGTTGGATGATGCTCTATACACTGGGCATGGCCGTCTTGGCGGGGGTGGGGATAGATGTTTTGTTGAATAGAAGGGGATTAGAGCTTGGAACTTGGAGATTGGGCAAACGATGGCGCATTCAGATGCCAATCTCCAATCTCCAATCGCCAATCGCCAATCTCATTTTTCTCTCGCTCCTCGCGGTCGATCTGCTCCTCGCCGCCCGATCTTTGCCACATACCCAACCCACCGCGCCGCAAGCTGTCTACGATCTGCGCACGGCACCTGCCCATCTCCTGACCGACCCGGCGCACACAACACTTGATCCCGCCGCGGCGGGTCGCTTCTTAAGTTTGAGCACAATAGGGTTTGATCCTGGCGACTTGGCGGACTTGCGGCGTATTTTACGGGAGGGCACGCCGCCGCAATTGGATCAACGAGCCTTTGATGAGCTGCTTGTTGCGCTCAAGGCGCAGGAGATCCTCGCGCCTAATCTATCACTCTTATGGCGCATCCCGGCAGTGGATGGCTTTGATGGCGGCGTGTTGCCACTGCAACGCTACCTCGATTTCCTGACTCTATTTATTCCGCCAGACCAATTGGTGCCGGATGGTCGTTTGCGCGAGCAGATCGACACCGTGCCCGCGGCTGATCTGCTCGGCTTGCTCAATGTGCAATATGTGATCACCGACAAAGTGCGTGATTTGTGGTTTGAAGATGTCTATTACGACCGGCAGATTGGCGCACGTTTGACAGCGGATGATCTGAATCAAGTCACAATTGATGTGCCCCAGCCATTTGCTGCCACTCACATCGGGCTGATCGGCTATATCGATGGGGATCCACAGGCGCTAGCTACCCTGCAAGCGCAGAACGTATCCGTTGCCACGGTGAATGTCCAGACGGTGAACGGCACGTCCTTGCCTTTCACGCTCTCTGCTGGCGGACAACCCGGCGCAGCGCTAGCCGATGGCGCGTTAGATAGTGCGCTGGCCAGCAGCAGCGGCGCCACAATTGCCTATCGGGATGTTGAAAATAAACGTCAAGAATATGGGGTGCAACTCGCGCTGCCACAGCCGACGCAGCCACTTTCGATTACCGTGCAACGCTTGGCGACCCCGTTCGATCTTGTCATTCAGGCTGTCACCCTGGTCGATACGCGCACCGGGATGTTTGTCCCCCTCCTCCCCAGCGACCGCGGTCGTTTTCAGATGGTACATAGTGGTGATGTAAAAATCTACGCGAATTTAGCCGGGCGACCGCGTGCCTATCTCGCCAATGATGTCGTCGCTGCCGACAACTCGCAAGCCGCCCTTACGTTCCTAAAAGAGGGCAAAGCGGGGCTAGATGGTCGTGCTGTAGTCGAAGGTTTACCCAGTTTTACCACACAACCGGCGGCTGGTGATCACGCCGAAATAGTGGCTTATACGCCAGAACGCGTGGAAATTCAGACGCGCAATACAAACCGCGCCCTGCTTGTGCTCAGTGATAGCGCCTACCCCGGGTGGACCGCCACAGTGGATGGGCAACCCAGCCTTATCTACACGACAAATTATCTCTTCCGCGGCATCGATCTGCCACCTGGAGAGCACACCGTTCTTTTCCAATATCAACCGATGAGCTGGCGGCGTGGTCTGTGGCTCAGTGCGACAGGTGGACTATTCTGTTTGCTCCTTTTGTCTGTCAATATTTTGCAAAGAATCAGACAAAATGCTAATGACTAACAATTTAATTTGTCTACAATAGAGAGAATTCTTATGCCGTTTTCTACGATTGTTATCCAAGGCACGCCTCCCTGATCATTTGCTCTTCTTCGGGGTCCGCGCCTCACACCCCACTGGGAGCCGGACATGTGGCAGCCCTCGCTTTACCCATTCTTTTTGCTTGTTTGGCGCCAGATTTGGCATCGCAGCCAAGTTGGGATCAAATTTATCTTGGCGCTGCTCGTTATCGTTTCACCCGTACTAATTGAAAGCTGGCTGCCGTCTGTTCCTATCCAGGCGCAGAGCTATCCTGGTCTGAAAGGGATCAGCCAAGTCAATGACCGTGGTGGCAATCAGAGCGCTGGCTTGGGCGAAATTCTCAAGCGTAGTTTCGTGCCAGAAATTGAAACCGCGACGGAGACGCCGATCGAGACACCTGTGCCTACGGAGACACCGACCGAAACGTCGACCGAAACGCCAACGGCAACAGTGATTCCAGCCGAAACGCCGACCGCAACAGCAACGGAAACAGTGATTCCAACCGAGACGCCAACGGAAACCGCAACAGAAACCCCAACGGAGACGGCTACAGCTATCCCAACCGAAACACCCACGGAGCCACCCGTTGCAACCGATACATCTACGCCAACGGTTACTGATCTGCCCCTTCCTTTGGAAACGCCAACCGCTATTGCGACAGACACGGCTACTGCAACGGAGACACCAGCGCCAGTTGACACAGCCACACCCACGTCTACCATGACGGCGCCACCGCCATCAACCGCGACAGCGTTTGCGGTAGATACGCCAGTCCCAACCGCCACAGCGCCACCCACGCCGCTGCCGCGCCTGCTGATCACAGAATTTCTGGCCGATCCCAAATCCGTCAACGACAGCAGCGGAGAATGGCTCGAGCTCTACAATCCAACAACGGATCCTGTGAATCTACGCGGCTGGACGCTGGCTGATCTGGGTAGCGACCGCCATACAATTCCGATTGATCTGACTATTCCGCCTGGAGCCTATCTAGTACTAGGGCGTAACGCCGAGATCAGCAGCAATGGTGGTGCGCCGGTTGGGTATATCTACAGTGACATTGCGCTGGCCAACAGTGTAGACGAACTATTGCTGCTCGCGCCCGATGGCACAGAAGTAGATCGTGTGATATGGGGGAGCGATTCAGGATCCAGCGTTACGGCCGGCGTCAGCCTCGAACGCACCATGCTCGATGATCCAGCCACCTGGCTGGCATCCCCACTTGCTTGGCCTGGTTCTGCTGGAGACACAGGCACGCCTGGCACTGCTTACATTGCTGCGCCCGTGGTCACGCCCACTGCCACGTTGCCTACGCTGAGTGCCTGGCTTCCGGTTGCAACGCCTGGCCCATTGCAAATTGAAGAAGTGGCCTACCGGGGCAGTGATGCCGAATTCATTGTCCTCCTCAACACCAGCAGCAGCGCGCTTGACTTGACCGGCTGGGCGATTGGCGATGCCGTTACACCGGGCAAGGGCGAAGGCATGTATGCCTTGCCGGATGGTTACTGGTTGCAACCGGATGCACTTTTTGTCATCGCACGCAATGGCCTTGTCTTTCAGGCGGCCTGGGGCCAGTCTGCTGCCGCCGAATTTGAAGATATTGATCCAGCCACGAGCACGCTGGTCCGACGCCGCGATCTGGCGACTGGTTCCCTGGCGCTTAGCGATAGTGGTGATGAAGTGGTGCTGCTGAATCCG
>JBBRVA010000124.1:0-13596 GCA_038247295.1 Caldilineales bacterium
CCGCCGGGTTTGAGGACACGATTCACCTGACGAAACACTTCCACCGGTCGGGTCATATACTGCACAGAGACGGTGCAGATCACGGCGTCAAATTCTGCATCTGGCAAGGGCAGCGTCGGGTTTTGATTCAGATTATGGACAATATACGCATCCAGTTGTGGATTATCGGCCATCTCCGCTGCGTTCATGCCCAGGCCAACCACGCGAGACGGTTTTAGCTCGGCAGGCAGGTGCGAACGCCAACTGCTCATCAAGTCTAGATAGACGCCACCGGGCGGGAGCACCTTGGCCAGCAGCGCGGTGAGGGTGCGGATCGCCAACTCATCAATATGCACGACCAGGCGGGGCAAAGCGTAGAACTCATCATCGTGGCGTTCATCATAGCGGCGGAAATACTCGGGCGAAAAAATCTCGGCATTCGGCATTGGAGCATCTTTCTACTAAGACAATGCTACAGCAAACGACAGCACCCGCTAGGGCGCTGTCGTTTGTGTACTTATACCCTACGCATCGTACTTGCAATCCACCTGGCGGCGGCTCTGCGCCGATTCGACAATGGCATCACAGACCACGGAGGCGCGGTAGCCGTCAACAAAATCGGCGCCAATCGGTGAGACTGCCTTGTCGTTGACGATACAGTCGAGCAAATGGGTGATCTCGTGGACAAAGGTATGCTCCCAGCCGATCATATGCCCCTGCGGCCACCAGTTTTCCCACCAAGGGTGGTAACCTTCGGAGACGAGCACATTATGGAAGCCCTGCGTCTCTTTGGGTTCTTCACCCACCCAGAAGACTTCTAGTTCATTCATCCGTTCCAGGTTGAAGCGGATACTGCCCTTTTCGCCATTGATTTCAAGGCTCTGGCCGTTCTTGCGCCCAGCGGCGTAGCGGCTAGATTCTAGCGTGCCCAGCGCGCCATTTTCAAACTCGACCACGGCGGCAAAGGCGTCGTCCACATCGACCTTGCCCATGCCTGTGCCGTCCAGTTTGGGCCGTTCGGGAATGAAGGTTTTGGTCATGGCGCTAACGCTTTTCATCTCGCCCACCAAATAGCGGCCCAGATCAATAATATGCGCGCCTAGGTCACCCAGCGCACCGCTGCCGGCTTGGTCTTTCTGCAAGCGCCAAATCAGCGGTGTGCCATAATGCGGCATAATCCACTCTTGCAGATAGACGGCGCGGAAGTGGTAGATCTGGCCCAGCGCACCGCTCTCGATCAGCTTGCGAATCTGACGGATGGCGGGCACAAAGCGATAATTGAAGGCCACCATGTGCTTGACCCCGGCCTTTTGCACGGCATCCAACATGGTTTTGGATTCTTCGGCGGTGCGCCCTAATGGCTTTTCGCAGAGAATGTGTTTGCCCGCTTCGGCGGCAGCAATGCACGGCTCGGCGTGGGCATCATTGGGGCCGCCATTGTCAAAGAGTTGGACACGATCATCCTTCAGCATATCGCGCCAATCCGTGTAATAGCCCGCGTAGCCGTAGCGCCGCGCGGCTTCTTTGACCGCTTCTTCGTTGCGTCCAGAGATGGCCACCAACTTTGGTATGGCCGGCGGCGGATACATCATGTGAGCAATGTTCAACATCGCGTGGCTGTGCGCCTTGCCCATAAAGGCGTAGCCCAACATGCCCACGCCCACTTCCGGCGCTTCGCCCGTGGCCTTGGCATCGGCCATAGCGGTGAAACCTCCACTTTTACCCATCATTTATCTCCTAAAATTGTGTTGATTGCTTTAGAGGATTTGTTTACGTGGCGAATAGTAAGTAATAAGGAGTAATTAGTAAGTGGTAATTCAGCGCTGACTTCACGACTTACTATTTACCAATTACCAATTACTACTTACTGCTCCCTTATTCCTTGCCAAACGCCGCATCAAACGCCACATTCGAAGGCGCATAATCGGCATTGCGCACGACGCGCAATGCTTCTTGGGCGCCGAACTCGCGATTCATGCCGGAATCTTCCCACTCGATCGAGAGCGGGCCTTGGTAGCCAATGCGGTTGAGGCGGCGGATGATCGGGTCCCACTTCACATCACCATGCCCGGGCGAGACAAAGTCCCACCCGCGGCGATGATCGCCAAAGTCTAGGTGCGACGAGAGGATACTGTTGCGGCCCGTCAGTTGGATGCGTGAATCCTTGATGTGGGCATGGAAGATGCGGTCCGGGAATTCGTCGATAAATTGGGCCGGATCGACAAACTGGTGAATCAAGTGGCTGGGATCAAAGTTGATGCCAAAGGCCGGGTGGTGGTTGACCGCGGCCAGCGCACGATGCATGGTGATAATATCGTAGGCGATCTCGGTGGGGTGGACTTCCAGCCCAAACTTGATGCCTTCGGCCTGGAAAACATCAAAGATCGGCGTCCAACGGTTGGCAAAATCCTGATAGCCTTCGTCGATGTCGGCCTGGCTGGTGGGCGGGAAGAAATAGAGCTTGGCCCACACATCGCTGCCGGTGAAGCCGTTGACGACGTTAACGCCGAAAAGCTTGGCCGCGCGCGCGGTGTTCTTGATCTCTTCGGCGCAGCGTTGGCGCACACCTTCCGCTTCACCGTCACCCCATAGGCGCGGCGGCAAGATGCGCGAGTGGCGGTTGTCGATCGGGTCGCAGACGCATTGGCCGACCAAGTGGTTGCTGATGGCGAAATACTTGAGACCATGTTGATCCAACAGGTCGCGTTTTTCACGCACATAGCTGTCGCTTTCCAGCGCCTTGTCCACCTCAAAGTGGTCACCCCAACAGGCCAGTTCCAGGCCGTCGAAACCCCATTCGCTGACCTTCTGTGCCAGCGTGGCCAGCGGCAGATCCGCCCATTGGCCGGTAAAGAGTGTAACTGGTCTTGCCATGGTTTTCTCCTTTGAAATTTATTGGAATATTTTTGGTTTTATCTCAAGGGGTATTGAGGTGTGGATTGTGGGTTAAATTCCAGGTTCTATCCCCAGCGCGCGCAGTTGGGCCGCCAGTTGGTGCAATTTTTCTTCTGCTTGTTCGGCGCGTTGGCGTTCTTGTTCGGCGCGTTGGTGTTCTTGTTCAGCGCGTTGGCGTTCTTGTTCAGCGCGTTGGCGTTCTTGTTCAGCGCCTTCAGCACCGGTCAAAAGAATATTCCCATCCCGATCAGACCAGCGTAACCAAGTATCTTCCCAAGCTTCAAACGTGCCTGACCAGAGCGTTAGTCCTAGCTCAATGGCGGAGAGCCACGCGTTGTCCGTCTCGACATAAGCTGCGCCGGTCAGCGTGTAAAAACGCAAAACTTGGTTGCTCAAAAATTGATAAGGATCATAAATCACATAATGGGCGATCGCCATGCGCGCATATTTTTGCAGCTTGGTCGTCGCTTCGCCGCCGACCTTATTCGATACGATCTCGATCACAACTTCTGGTGCCTTGCCATATTCCCAGATCAGGTAAGAACGATGCCGTTTTTCCCAAATATCTTCGGGCAACTCAACATCGAGGCTAACCATCACATCGGGAACCTGCGCTGGTTCTTTGATTGAATTGTACAAGCCGACATTGGCAAACGCAACAAATGGATGACCCTCGCCCGGTCCTTGCCACGACGCATACAAACTCTCGGTCAGCAATCGCTGTTGCTTTTCGGAATAGATATTATCCACGGGGGTATCATCCTCGGTGATGAGATGATCGACATTCGGCCAATCTTCTGGGGCAAGTGGTCCGAGTGTATCATCGATGTTTTCCATTTCAGCCATTGTCATTGGCTGTTGGCGCTGTGTGGCCTCTATGACGGCCCTCGTTGCAGAACTCATAAAACCTCCTTATCAGCCAGGTCAAGGACGTTGAAAAAGCCTCAGCCTGTTACGTGTACGGCTCAAGCAGAACAGTTGACGACCTTGCCCGTTTCAAACGATTCTACCACATCAAAGACGATTCCGAGCGATTTGATGTTATCTTGACAGGTGGTGACGGGCGGCTTGCCCTGCATCACCGCAGTCTGAAATTCATGCAGCAGATAAGCCTGGCCGCTACGTTCGAGCGCCACCGGTTCGACCAAAACCGGCTCTTGATTGGTCAACTGGGTGTAGACCTGGTCATTCTGCATCGCCACCACGCCTTTGGCACATTCGAAGCGCCAATGGGCATTCCACGGCGTCTCGCGCCCTTGCGAACACCAAGAACCATTGTAAGAAACAATCACATTGTTGGCAAACGCCAATGTCACCGCGGCCGACGCGTCCCCCTTAAACCAACTCCAAGGTGGATTCCAACTGCGTCCATAAACGGTAACCGGATCGCTGCCCAAGAAGAAACGCATCAAATCAAAATGGTGGATCGACATATCGATAATCAGTGGATAAGGCATCTCTTCGCGGAAGCCACCAAAGTGCGGGCCCTTAAAAAATTCGATATGGGCCGCGCCAATCTCACCCATTGCGCCACGGCTGAGGGCCTGCTTCAGCGTTTGCGTGGGGCTACTGTAGCGATAATTCTGCGTAACCATGTGCAATATACCCGTACGATTGGCGGCAGCGACAATGTCGAGCGCTTCCTGGCGTGTGCCGGCCAATGGTTTTTCAGAGAGCACAGGCACACCCGCTTCCAACGCCGTAATCGAGACGGCTTTGTGAAACTGCGGCGGTGTCACGTTGATCACGCCGTCGGTTTGTACCGTGCGTAATGCCTCATCCAGCGATTTGAAGATAAGGGAGCCATCCAGGTTATATTTTTTCACCTGTTCAGCAGCAACGGCGTCGCTCACTTCGACAAACCCAGCATACGCCACATCCGGCGAATCTTGTACCGCACGCAGCCAGGCATTGCCCATGCCACCAATGCCAACTTGAATAACTTTCATGAGGATTCCTTCAAATGATTTGAGGTGCTGTATCCACGGATAGAGGGAAACACGGATATTTTTAGTCTCTTCTATCCGTGTTTCTTCCTATCCGTGTATACCAAAAATTTGCCTTGTTTGTTGCAATTTTCGGTTACCCAATGCTGCTGTTCCTGTGTAAATAAGTGGATATCACTAGACTTGAACAGTTACATTAAACGCAGCCGCTTGGTCAACGCTGAATCATCTCCACTACCGGCTCGCCGTTCTCTTCTACCCACACACCACACGTACTACCCTGTTCGCTTACACCTAATTCGACCGGGCTACCATCCATGCGCATGACAGGATGATAGTATTGTGAAACTTTTTCTGCCTCGCCCACAATATAGTGGCCGATCAGCGAGCGGCGAAAGCGATCTTGGCTTTGGTTGGGAAAGCTGCCATGAATTAGTTGGCCGTTGAAGAAAAAGACATCGCCCGCCGCCATGAGCACTGGGGCAACCGGCATGCCTTCGGGAATCGGCACGGTAACATCGGTAAAGCTTTGCTGTGTATCGGCCTCAATTGTACAAAGAAGGGGAAATAAATGGCTACCAGGCACCACTTGCATGCAGCCGTTTTCTTCATCACAGCGGTCGAGCGCCATCCACGCGGCCATGCAGGTGCCAGGCTGTACGCGCAGATAATATTGATCTTGGTGGAGCGCCTGGCCTCTGGCCCCTGGCGGCTTGAAGTAAAGCATTGTTTGCACCGCGTAGGGTTCGGCATCCAAAAATGCAGTCATACACGCGTTCAGCCGGCTGTCAATCATCCATTGCAGGCTGAGTTCATCCCAACGGTGCATGTGGATCATGCGCGGAAAGCGCTTCAAGGGGTCTGTACTTTGGGCTTGAACGCCGGCAAAGTCACCGGGAAAGTTGCCTTGCGCGCGCAGATCCATATAGTGGTCTCGGTAGCGGGCCACTTCTTCCGGCGTAAAGAGGCCAGGCACGACTACATAGCCTTCTTGGTGATAACGCTCCACATAAGGGGTAAGATCGAACGGTAACATAGTTTACCTCAGTATAAATCCTGGAATGGCACAATTGTCTATTGGGGCAACGCCAATCGTTCATCTGTAGATGAGCGAAATCTAATAGCGAAAGCTAACATAGTCTAGCTTATGCCGTATAGGCTGTCAAACAAAAACGCTGATTCGCAAAATTTGTGGCAGACGTATACAATCGGGGTTATCGCCTTCATCCGCATTCTATTCATCCATTGCTTTGGAAAAGTAGCAGCCGCCCATTATCATACCAACTATGAACGATCACACACCGCCTAATCGCGATCCATTTGCCCGTTTTGCGCGCTTCTACGACGCCGACTATCGTGATTATGATGACGATCTGGACGCGATCAAACATTTGGCCAAACAATCTGGCAATCCAATTCTTGAACTCGGTTGTGGCACTGGCCGCGTCCTGTTGCCGCTCGCCGCGGCCGGTCGCGTTGTTACTGGGGTAGACATCAGCCCAGCACTGTTACAAGTGGTCAGAGAAAAGCTACAAGGGGCAAGTTATGCGAACCGCGTTACGTTGCATGAAGCCGACTTGCGCACGTTCGATCTGCCCACCAAAACCTTTAGCTTCGCCTTCTGCACCAGCAATACGCTAATGCACCTGACGACGCCCGCCGATCAATTGGCCGTTTTGCGCAATGTTCATCGTCACTTGCAGCCCGGTGGCCTGCTCTTTATCGATCTGTTCAACCCAGACATAGGGCGCTTGCTCGATGTGAATGGCGTGCAAGAACTGGCGGATCAATGGCAAGACAAAACAAGCGGCGCACAAATCTATAAGTGGAGCGTGCGCACGCTCGATCTGGCTGATCAGTTGCAAGATACGCTCTTTATCTACGAGGAAATTCTACCGGATGGTGGTGTGCGGCGTACGGCCTGCCCTTTCACCCTGCGTTTTCTCTGGCGTAACGAAGCCGAATTGATGTTGCAAGCCGCCGGTTTTACAGTCGAGGCGGTGTGGGGCGATTTTGAAGGCAGCCCGTATGGCAATGGGAGCGAACATCTGATTCTGCTGGCGACAAAGTAGTTTCAACGAATAGCAAGCGCCGCGCAGCATCGGATCGTCAGCATGGCCTATGTAGCATATGTGGATATGAGTGCCAAGGTTGAGCAGTGGAGCAGAGATAGCGCAGTGGCGATCTCTAATGGCAAAAGTAAAGCCATTCTTGTGCCATCCAGAGTAAAGCAACATTTGCGTCAATTGCTGGTTGATCGGTACGGTGGTAAGTCGCTAGAGTACCGTGTCATGGCGATCCTGATCTATCTTCTGCTGAAAGAGGAATTAGAAGATATTATCCAGGTTGTAATTGACCGCGACTATACGGGTGAAAATATCGAAGCGACGATCAGGAATTTGTTATTAAATTTGATTCGCCAAGACATGCCGCATTTATCAGGCAGTTATATTCGTTTTGAAAATATTGAAGGCTCAAAAGCAGATAAGTTAGCTAGACGTGTCTATGAGGGCAAAGCCATACCTCAAAGCGTAGTCACGATTGCGGAAATAGAAGCAATAATATGAGGAAAAAAATGAAGCTGGGGAAGTCCACGAGGGACATAAATGCCGTGTCTAAGCAGTACGCTCAAACGCCCGCAGGCTCGCGCCAGTTAACGACGGCCACCCAGCTATCTAAATAAAGTATACCATAAGTTGTCAAGCGGTAAAAGTGAGTTGCATCACCAAGGAACCTACCAAATTCTGTCATTTACAACCAACCTTATTTACATAATTCCCGGAACTCATTATGTCCACTGAAGCAAAAATTACTGATGCCGCCCACCGTTCACTCACGCGCCTGTTGCCACGCTTGGAGACAGAATTTACCGCTCATCTCAATACGCCGGCCTGGGCGGCGTTTCGCACTCGGTTGGACGGGCACTTCGCCGACCTCTTTCGTCTGCTCTTGGCGCTCTATGGTCAGCAGTACGACTTCTTCTACCACCTGGAGCGCATTCTGGCGATGGCGGCGCAAAGCTGGTTGGATCGACCGGACGAACTCAAGACGCTCGACACCGCGCGCGAGGCCAATCCGACTTGGTTTCAATCCGAAAAGATGCTGGGCGGCGTCTGCTATGTGGATTTGTTTGCCGGCGATTTGGTTAAATTGCGGGCGAAGATTCCTTACTTCAAAGAACTCGGCCTAACTTATCTGCACTTGATGCCGCTTTTCAAAGCCCCGGAAGGCGACAGCGACGGCGGCTATGCCGTCAGCGACTATCGCCAGGTGGACGCCCGCCTAGGCACGATGGCCGATCTACGCCAGCTGGCCGTTGACCTGCGCCAGGAAAACATCAGCCTGGTGCTCGACTTTATCTTCAACCACACGTCGGATGAGCACCGCTGGGCGCAACAGGCGCTGGCCGGTGATCCCGAATATCAAGAATACTACTTTATCTTTCCCGACCGCAGCATGCCAGACGCCTACGACCGCACGCAGCGCGAAATTTTCCCCGATAAGCACCCAGGCAGTTTCAGTTATCGGGCCGCGATCGACAAATGGGTCTGGACGACTTTCAATGTCTTCCAGTGGGACTTGAATTACCAAAATCCGAATGTCTTTCGTGACATGGCGGCAGAGATGCTCTTCCTGGCCAATGTGGGCACCGAGGTGCTACGCCTGGATGCGCTTGCCTTCACCTGGAAACAGTTGGGCACGGATTCGGAAAATTTGCCCCAGGCCCATCAATTGGTGCAAGCGTTTAATGCCTTGCTGCGCATCGCCGCGCCATCGCTGCTCTTCAAATCCGAAGCGATTGTCCACCCCGACGAAGTGGCCAAATATATCAGTGCGCAAGAGTGTCAGCTTTCGTATAATCCGCTCTTGATGGCGTTGCTCTGGAATAGCCTGGCCACACGCGAAACACGGCTCTTGCAGCGCTCAATGGGCCACCGCTTTAAGATTCCCGCCGAGTGTGCGTGGGTGAACTATGTGCGCTGTCACGACGATATTGGCTGGACCTTTGACGATGGTGACGCTGCAGCGCTGGGCATCAACGGTTTTGATCATCGCCGCTTTCTCAACGCTTTCTACACCGGGCGCTTCCCGAGCAGCTTTGGGCGCGGCCTGCCTTTCCAAGAAAACCCGCGCACTGGCGACGCCCGCATCTCGGGCAGTTTGGCTTCGCTGGCCGGTCTGGAAGCAGCGCTGCAAACGAATGATCCGACCGAAATCGAACTGGCTATTCGTCGCATCTGCTTGCTGCACTCGATTATTCTCAGCATTGGCGGCGTCCCCTTACTTTACTTGGGTGACGAGGTTGGTTGGTTGAACGACTATGCCTATCGCAACGATCCAGCCAAAACAGGGGATAGCCGCTGGGTACACCGACCCAGCATCGACGAAACCAAGTTGGCGCGACGGCATGACCCAGCCACGGTGGAAGGACGGATTTTTGCCCAAATCTGTCGTCTGATCAAGCTACGCAAAACGCAACCTGGCTTTGCCGGCAATCACATGGCGGTGATCAACGTTGGCACCGATCATGTTTTTGCCTATCTGCGCACGCATGGGGAGCAACGCGTCGTCGTATTGGCGAACTTCACCGAGCGTGACCAGCGCATTAGCGCCAATGAGTTGCGCCTCTATGGTCTCAGCTACCAATTTGAGGAGTTGATCAGTGGTCAATTGTTGCAACTAAATAGCGGCGAACTGTTGTTGTCGCCTTACCAAGTGATGTGGCTAACGGTGTAACACGAGTTTGAAACCAGGGCTACCTATCGGCGATGATCTCATCCGTCCGCGTATCACGGCGCAACGTTAACCAACGCCGACAGCCAAAAAGGTGAAACCAACGCTCAGTTTGTGGTCCCTCTGTATTGCTGCGCATAAAAGCGCGGTCTAGATCGCGCGCGTCGGGATCCGTAATCGAGTCCGGCACGACCGGGATTTCACCATAGAGGAATTCTTCCACCGGTCGGCTTCCACAATTGGGACAAGTGATTTGTAAGCTCATAATTTCCTCGTTTGAGTTACGATTTACGATTTTTGATTTACGAAATATCATCGTCTACCAGTAGCCTCGTAAATCGTAACTCAAAAATCGTACATCCTAATGTGTTCCGGCCGAGCCACGGTCGGCCAATGTCCGGTCTTTGGCAAAACGATCCAGCGCAAACGGTGCAATTAGTTCGGGCGTTGCGCCGGTTGCAATCAGCGCTGCCATCTGCTCGCCGCCGGCTGGGATCGCTTTGAAGCCCCACGTGCCCCAGCCGGTGGTGATGTAGAAACCATCAACGCCGGTCTTGCCCATAATCGGCGAATAATCAGGACTCATGTCGCACACGCCGGTCCACTGGCGCAGGACGCGCAGATCGCGCAAGAAGGGAAAGAGCGTGATGGCGCGGTGGGAGCAGCTTTGCAATAGATGATGGCCCGATCGATACGAGTAGCTGGGCTGACGATCAATCTCGGCGCCAATTAACATCTCACCGCGCGCGGTCTGCGATACGTAAAAGAGCAGCGCCGTCGAAGCGGCAATCGTGTCGAAATTATGTGCATAATGGTTGGTCACATACGCTTGCAGTGGATGCGTGCGGATCGGCAACCGTAGCCCGGCCATCGCACCCAACGTCGTCACATGACCACCCACCGCGCTGACCACCACCTTGGCCGCGATCGGCCCGGCGTCGGTCTGGACGCCGGTCACTTTGTCGCCATCCTTGAGCAGCCCGGTCACGGCGATGCGCTGGTGGACGTGGACGCCGCGCTGCATCGCCCCTTCGGCATAGGCCCACACCACGCGGTCATGGCGGGCGGTGGCGCCTTCGTGGTGATAGGATGCACCCAAGACTGGCCACTCGCCACCACCAGTCAGATCGATCTGCGGCGCAATCTCTTTGACCTGTTGCGGGGTGACAAACTCCGTCTTCGCGCCAAACGCCGTGTTGACCGCGGCGCGCGCCCGCTCGGCGCGCAAACCGGCCTCGGTGTGCGCCATCCAGAGCAGCCCCTTTTGTTTGTGCATAATCCAACGGTCAGTTTCAGCTTCCAACTGCGCATACAACTCGACGCTATGTTGGTAAAAGCGCACCGCTTCGGGAATGCCATAGTTGGAACGAATGATCGTCGTGTTGCGCCCAGAGTTGCCGCCGCCAATGTACTTGCGCTCTAACACGGCGACATTGGTAATGCTATGGCGCGTGGCCAAGTAATAGGCCGTGGCCAGGCCATGACCGCCACCGCCCACAATCACCACATCATAGCTACGCTTGGGTTGCTGCCAGGTCAGCGCGACCTTTTGTTCCATAAATTCGTTCATGATATAAATCCTTGCTATAAAACGAATTGCTCAATTGCCCAACCGACACCGTCGTTGTCGTTGTCCGGTGCAATCACATCCGCATGATTTTTGAGCGCAACGGTGCCATTACCGACGGCGACTTTTAGACCTGCTTGAGAAAATAATGGAATGTCATTGTCATTATCGCCGATGGCCAATACGGCAGTGGCAGCGATCTTTAGTTTGCGGAGAACGAGCGCAATGGCACTGCCTTTGTTGGCGCCAGCGGGGAAGATGCCCAAGGATTGGACTGCTCCCTCCGGGCTATAGTAGATCTCCGTATGACAATGATCGTTTAGCTCGGTACGACACAAGCCATGCAAGTATGCAATCGCAGCGGGGTGCCACGCCAGGATACGTAGTGGTTGACCGATGATGCCATCAACATTGCATTTAACCGTCGTAATATTAGCTGAAATTTGGCCGAGCGGTTGTTGTGGCCGCTGGCGGACATATTTCATTGATCCGATCGTGCTGCTGAGCTCCCAGTCATTTTCGTCGGCAATCTGAGCGATGGTCAAAGCAACGCTGGTCGGGATGGCATAATTAGCCCATTCTTCGCCAAATGGCGCGCTCAAAATGTGCGCACCGTTGGAACAGATAACTGGATCTTCGATCTGCAGCAAGCCACAAAGATATTGCACGAAGTACAAGTTACGTGTCGTCGCGATCACGATCCGAACACCTTGTTTACTTGCACGCTGGAGCAGTTGACGGGTCTTGGGCGACACGGTTTTATCACTATTCAGCAAGGTGCCATCTAGGTCGACCGCGATCAGTTGGATCTTTTGCATAAGGGTGTTTTTAGTTGAGTATTTTAAGGACCGATGAAGCTACGATATGCCGTCGGGTGGTATGGTACATAATATTGAAAGACTAGCGAATTTTTTCCAACTCAAACTCAAGTCGCATCCGCTCTTGCGTATAATCTTCCAGTGCCCGACGTACCAGATAGTTACGGTTGCGTTCTTCCCACGTAGCTAATCCTTTTTCTGAGAATGGAAATACTACAGTGTGTGCAAAAGACATAGTACCTTTAAAGCGTCCGCTAATGTCTTTGCATTCTAGTGGCGCCAAGCCTATGCTAGTAGAAGACATATAGCACTCTGTTACCTCTAATTCCAGCTTAGTCATTCGTTTAACGTATTCGGAGCTTGAAAGCTGGTTGGCATTAAAAGCCGTTATCAAATTTCTAGCTTTATCAATAAGAGGCGAAACAATCTTCAGATGTGACATCATCGTAGCCAAATAGTCTTCTTTGGTCAGTGTGCTTTGCTGACTCAGAATCCGAAATGTCTCAAAGTTGTGGGACCATTCAGTTATTATCCCTTCGCCAATATGCTCTCCGCTAAACCGATTAGGAACAAACTGCTCAGGAAGATTTTCATCAATCCATAAACTTCTGCAAATCCAGTTCGTCATTTTGAGGTCATCAACAGATATGTAAATAAACAGAAATACAACATGAGCAGGTGTATCTCTCCATCGTTGTTCTGTTATTTCATTACGATAATACATTCTTTGGCGAGTATACTGGGTTGCCTTCTTTGCGACCTCAAGAATATCAAATCTTAAAGAACTTTCTACTAATATATTCGCCGAATATCGCTTTGCGCCATTGTGGCTAGTATCCCGAAGAGATAAAATTGTATAGCTATCTCTCCGAATCGACTTGCCTATTATTCGTTCAAAAGTCGCTTTAGATGAAAAATCGATTTTCTGAGCAAATGGTATTTCTGTCTTCCAGCCCTTTTGTGTCTTATGTACTTTATCATTACTGACAATTTCCCAGTAAGCTGAATCTGTTTGAGGATTATAGAGAATCACAATCACAGGCAACGAGTGATTTAACCAGTAGCTCAGATGATCATTGTCGCCTCGGTATATCACACCTGTTTCAGTTATCTCTTCGAACCAACTAATACCTGATTTTATTTGAGCTGCAATAAGTCTTCCAGTAACGACATTTTCTTGAACAACTTCAATATGAGCATCTATCCCATAGTCACTTATTGGTTGCTCACGAAAGATATATCCAATTTTCTCAAACAATAATTGCACAGCTGAAACACCGATTCTCTCTGTGCTACTTTGGGAAGCTCTTCTCATTACGTTCTATAGCCCCAAAATTAATTGATGTCTATAACAGCTAGAGTATAAACCCAGCTATTATATTGAACGATCTTGCATTCCATCCTTAAATTTAACTTCGATGCCGCGCCTCAAAATTATGCATATACGGAACTGACACGACAAACAAGATCTACTCATCTTCCAACCACAACTTGATCGGCACGCCGGCCACGGTGCCCTGGGCAATGCCCACTCGCAGGCGCGTTCTCACAAGACTAATGCTTTGGCATTGCCTATGCAATTGGATGTAAACCGCTTTCTTGTAATAAGCGCCGCAAATTGACCACACCTTTGCGATTCAATTCTAGTTTCTCTACA
>JBBRVA010000125.1:0-13507 GCA_038247295.1 Caldilineales bacterium
CGGGCGTACGTGGCACGGCGGTGATTCTGCATACCAAGGATTTAGTGCGCGCCCTGCCGAATGGTAAAATCGGCCAGTTTAGTGGGGCGTAATTTAGTATAAAGGAAGTCTTATGCTCTTCTGTATCGACATTGGCAACACCAACATTACCATTGGTCTATACGAAGGGGAAACGTTGGGGCCGCATTGGCGCCTTTCCACCGACCACGACCGCATGCCCGATGAGTTTGGCATGCAGTTGATCGGTCTGCTCAATTTCGCCAAGCTCGCGCCGGATCAAATCGATGGCGTGGCGCTGGCGTCGGTCGTGCCGCCCTTAACCGGCAAATGGGTGGAAGTCTGTCGCACGTATCTGAACTGCGAGCCGCTGGTAGTCGACGCCGACACCCAAACCGGCGTCACCATTCTCTACGATAATCCACAAGCGGTGGGCGCCGACCGCATTGTCGATGCCGCCGCGGCCTACCGGCTCTACGGGGGACCGGCCTGCATTGTCGATTTTGGGACGGCGACCACCTTTGACGCGATTACAGACAAAGGTCACTATTTGGGCGGCGCAATTACGCCGGGGATTGGTATTTCGGCTGATGCCTTGTTTCAACGCGCGGCCAAGTTGCCCAAGGTCGATCTGGCGCGGCCGCCATCAGCGATTGGGCGCAACACCGTCCATGCCATCCAATCCGGCTTGCTCTTTGGCTATGTAGGGTTGGTCGAAGGCATGGTCGCCCGCTTCCGCGCCGAGCTTGGCCCCGACATGATCGTGATCGGCACCGGCGGACTGGCCCCCATTATCGCCAACGAAACGACGGTGATCCAACACCTGGCGCCCTGGCTAACGTTGGACGGCCTGCGCATGATCTATGCGATGAATAAGTGAAGGACGAGAGGATGACAAGATGAAGGGGTGACAGGATGACACAGGGATGCGCCATGTCGTCCTCTCATCCTGCCAGCTTGTATCCCTTCATAAAATACAAAACGGAGTTCTACTATGCCCGCCACTCCACTGCAAAACAAGCGTATCCTCCTCGGCGTTAGCGGCAGCATTGCCGCGTATAAAGCCGCCGATTTAGCCAGCAAACTGGCGCAGGCGGGCGCGCAGGTGGATACGATTTTGACGCGTGCAGCCACGCAATTCATCACACCGCTAACTTTTCAATCGGTGACTGGGCGCCGGGCTTATACGGATGCCGATTTGTGGGGCAATGAAGCGCATGTGTTGCACGTGGGGCTGGCGCACGCCGCCGATCTGTTGGTGGTTGCGCCGGCCACAGCCAATACGTTAGCCAAATTAGCGCAAGGCCAGGCCGACAGTTTACTCACTGTAACGGCGTTGGCCGCTACTTGTCCACTGTTGCTGGCCCCGGCCATGGATGGTGGCATGTTTGAGCATGCAGCCACACAAGCCAATCTACGGCGGCTCATCGAACGCGGCGCCACCATTGTTGGACCGGAAGAAGGCCACCTGGCATCAGGCCTGGTGGCGCGCGGCCGTATGACCGAACCGCTGGTGTTACTGGGGCGGATTCGCCAGTTGCTCGCCAAAGCTGGACCGTTGCAGGGGCGCAAGGTGGTGATCACTGCCGGTGGCACACGCGAAGCGATTGACCCGGTGCGCTACCTTTCCAACCATTCGTCGGGCAAACAAGGCTACGCCCTGGCCCAGGCCGCGCTGGATGGTGGTGCGGATGTGGTGTTGATCACGACCACCGCGGCGTTACCTGCGCCGGTGGGGGCGCGCCTTATTGCGATCAACAGCGCTCAGGAAATGCTCTCCGCAGTGCTCCACGAATGCGCCGATGCCGACGCGCTGATTATGGCCGCGGCAGTGGCCGATTTTCGCCCAGCAGAGGTAGCCACGCAAAAGATTAAAAAGCAGGCGAGTGGCGCGCCGACGATCGAATTGGTGCGCAACCCTGATATTCTGGCCGCAGTCGCGCAGCAACGCCAGGCGCGGGGACGACCGCACGTGGTCGTCGGTTTTGCCGCCGAAACAGAAAATCTGCTCGAGAACGCACAGAGCAAGTTGGAGAAAAAACATTTGACCTTGATTGTCGCCAACGATGTCAGCGCGTCCGACGCCGGCTTTGCCGTCGACACCAATCGCGTAACCTTGTTGGGCGCGGATGGCACGCGTGTCACGCTGCCCTTGCTGAGCAAACAGGCAGTCGCGCAAGCAGTGGTCGAGCGTGTAGTAAGCGCGCTGGGCAGCAAGGAAGCTACTAATGAATAAAAATGTGCCCGGCACTTGACGCACAAAGCGAGCCGTAAGATGATCTAATCTGCACGCTGTAAGGGGAAGTGCCGGGCACATAGCCTACCATACTAGGTTGATCTTGAGTTTTGTTACACCGAAAAATTGAAAGAACCCGCCCAATCTGGTATCGTACCGGCTAGATAACGCAGAGGCGCGGTAGCTATTGAGACTGCGCCTCTGTCTTTTTTTGCAAGGCCCATAACGGCTTAGGCTTATCCTTAGATTTCACAGGTGAATAAGGGAGTGCGAAGTGATTAACGATCCAGTATTGATTCATGATTGGTATCCCGTCGCAACCGTTAAGCAACTGGATCAAAAACCCGTGTTGGGGGTGCGCTTACTCGGTGAAAGTGTCGTCGTCTGGCGCGCGGCGGGGCAATTGATGGCATGGCAGGATCTCTGCATTCATCGCGGCACCAAGCTGTCGTTGGGCAAGGTCAACGGCGAGACGCTGGCCTGTCCCTATCATGGCTGGACGTACAACCAGGCCGGCCATTGTGTCCACATTCCCGCCCACCGCGATCAAGCGCCGCCGACCAAGGCCAAAGTGAAGCCCTACAAAGCCCAGGAACGCTACGGTCTCGTTTGGGTTTCGCTGGGCGAACCAGCCCAGGACATCCCCGGCTTCCCGGAATGGGACAACAGCGCCTATCGTAAAATTTTATGTGGCCCCTATCAGATGGAAGCCGCTGGCCCGCGCATCGTCGAAAACTTCCTCGATGTCGGCCACTTTCCTTTTGTTCACGAAGGTATCCTCGGTGATCAAGCCCACCCCGAAATTGAGGATTACAACGCCGAGATTACGCCCGAGGGCGTCCTCGCCCAAGGGGTGCGGATCTACCAGCCAGACCCTTACGGCACGGGCGTGGGTGATACCGTGGCTTACACCTATCAGACCTTTCGTCCGCTCGTTGCCTATCTGCGCAAAGAGTCGGACGGCCCTAGCTTTTCGATTTTATTGATGATCACGCCGCACGAACAAGTACAGAGCAGCATGTGGATGTGGATGGCGATGAATTACGGCCACGAGATCCCCGAACAAGAATTGGTCGCTTGGCAAGACTCGATTGCGGTGCAAGATATCCCAATCGTTGAATCGCAGCGGCCAGAACTGTTGCCGCTCGATTTGCAGGCCGAACTCCATCTGCGCAGCGATCGCACTGCCATCGCCTACCGCACGTGGCTTAATCAATTGGGATTAACGTATGGGACGGCGTGATAGGGAGACAGGTACACAAGTACACAAGTGGATATCCCTGTCTCCCTGTCTACTTGTTTCCCTGTTTCCCTATTTACACAAACAATGCCATTAACCCAGATAATGTCAATCGCAATACTCACCCATCAAAAGGAAACAACCCATGCCTAAACGATTTTTTCAAGCGACAGCCTTGCTGTTGATGAGCCTGCTGCTCTTGGCCGCTTGCGTCCAACCCGGCGCGCCAGCCGCGACACCGGTGAGTGACACCCCCGCCGCCGAGGGTGCTGCCGCGACCGATGAAACCATGCCCAGCATTGCGCTGATCTTAATTGGCCCCAAAGACGACAACTCCTGGGCCGCGGCGGCCTACAGCGCGCTCCAGGCCCAAGCCGACGAAGGGGCGAAAATAGCCTTTTCCGAATCGGTCGCTGATGCCGATGCCGCGCGTGTGATGCGTGAATATGTGGAGCAAGGCTTCGACATTATCATTGCGCACAGCTTTAGCTATCAGGATGCGGTCTTTGAAGTGGCCGCCGAAAGCCCCGATACGAACTTCGCTTGGGCGGGTGGCATTGATCGCACGGCCGAAAATGTGGCCGACTATGAGCAACCTTTCTATGAGCCGGCCTATCTAGTCGGCGTGCTGGCTGGCTATGTCTCCGAGTCCGGCAGTTTGGGGGCGCTCTATGGCTTCGATATTCCCTCTTGCCACGCGATGGGTGAAGCTCTGCTAGTGGGTGCCAAGACGGTTAACCCGAATGCCACACTAACTGCCGGTGCGGTGGGTGATTGGGGCGATGTCTCGGCCGCCAAAGAGGCAGGGCTGGCCCAGCATGATACCGCTGGCGTCGATTTCTGGGTAGGCTGTGGTGAAGGACCAACCCTGGGCACGATTGAAGCAGCCAAAGAGACCGGCGGCTTTGCCACCGGCTATGTGGGCGATATGTCTGCCCTGGGGCCAGATGTGGTGCTTTCGAGCATTGTCTGGAATATGAATCCGATCTTCGATACCCTTTCGGCAGATACCGCCGGCGGCACGTTTGACGGTCCCTATTACCAATTCCGCGTCAAAGATGGCGCCCTGGACATCGTGATCAACCCGGCCTTGGGCGAGCAGATTCCAGCCGAAGCCCTCACCGCCATCGACGAGGCCCGCGCCGCGATTATGGATGGCTCGTTGGCAGTGCCGTTCGTACTGGAGTAAGGACTGAGTGACAATTAGTGACTTATGTTACGCCGCTACACCTGGGAACGCCGGCTTCCAGCCGGCAGCCGCCAGGGATGGCGGCGTTCCCAGGTGGGTAAGGAGTGAGTGATAATTAGTAACTCATGTTACGCCGCCATCAACACCTGACAGGTGTTGATGGCCAGCTGGCCAGCCGATCGCTTCATTCATTAAATTTTCAGTCGGGCTTCAGCCGACTTGCCGTATCAGCCTCGAATTGATTCGAGGCTTTGCCACACCGCTGCCTAACATGACTTACCAATCAACTCTCCCAAATATGTCCACACCA
This sequence comes from Caldilineales bacterium, assembly GCA_038247295.1. Lineage (GTDB taxonomy): Bacteria > Chloroflexota > Anaerolineae > Caldilineales > Caldilineaceae > JAPLGZ01. The sequence continues at coordinate 4,973 of JBBRVA010000125.1, forward strand.
CCCACCCACCCCATCGTTGCCATGCATGCCATCACCAAACGCTTTCCGGGTGGCGTGTTGGCCAGTGATCACGCTGATCTGGACCTGTACGCCGGTGAAATTCTGGGTCTATTAGGCGAAAATGGCGCGGGCAAAAGCACGCTGATGAACATCCTCTATGGCCTGCTGCGCCCGGATAGCGGTGAAATCTGGTTGCGGGGCAAAGTGGTGCATTTCCATTCTGCGCATGACGCAATTGCGCACGGGCTGGGCATGGTGCACCAACATTTTATGCTTGTGCCCACCTTTACCGTGGCCGAGAATTTGATGGTGGGCCAACCCTCGCCGCGAGGACCGTTGCTGGAAAACCGTAAAACTGTGGCGCGGCGTATCACCCAACTTTCCAAACAATTTGGTCTCAAGGTGGATCCCGCCGCTGAAGTCTGGCAGCTTTCGGTGGGCCAGGAACAGCGCGTCGAGATCTTGAAGGCGCTGTATCGGGGTGTAGAAATCCTAATTTTAGACGAACCCACCGCCGTATTAACGCCGCAAGAAGTCGATGAGTTAATCATCATCCTGCGCAAGCTGGCCCAGGATGGTCGTTCGATCATCTTTATCAGCCACAAACTACACGAAGTGATGAGCGTCTGCGACCGCATCATGGTCATGCGCGATGGCCGCGTCGTGGAGACGGTGCTGGCCAGCGCAACGAATGCCGCCGCGCTGAGCCGTATGATGGTGGGGCGCGATGTGTTGCTGCGCGTGGACAAAAAAACGGCGACGCCGACGGCCGTACGCTTGCGCGTGCGCAATCTGCATGTGCGCGACGAGCGCAATTTGCCGGCCCTGCGCGGGGTGAATCTGGACGTGCGCGCCGGCGAGATCGTCGGTATTGCCGGTGTGGAAGGTAACGGTCAGCGCGAGTTGGAAGAGGCACTCGTGGGGCTACGGCGTGTAGAGCAAGGCCAGATCTATTTGGGTGAGCAGGAGATGACCCACTGCCCACCGCGTCAATGGTTTGACGCCGGGTTGGGCCATGTCCCCTCAGACCGCTATAAGACCGCCCTCTTGCGCGATTTCAGCATTGCCGAAAACTTGGTCCTATCGAAGATTGACCAAGCGCCCTTTACCCGGCACGGCTTGATTGACCAGCGCGCGATCGATGCGCATGCGCAAGCACTCGTCCAGCAATTCGATGTGCGCACACCGTCGGTTGATGTCGAGGTGGGCAAACTATCCGGGGGCAATGCGCAAAAAGTCGTGCTGGCGCGTGAGCTAGCGCACCAGCCCCAAGTATTGATCGTTGCCCAGCCGACGCGCGGCGTCGACGTGGGGGCGATCGAGTATGTCCACCGCGAGTTGGTGCGCCAGCGCGACCAAGGCATGGCGATCTTGTTGATCTCGACCGAGTTGGACGAAATTTTAAATTTGAGTGACCGCATCATTGTCCTCTACGAAGGGCGCGTGATGGGCGAATGCGCGAGTGCCGACGCCGATGTGCATCACTTAGGCTTGCTGATGGCGGGTGCGGGCGATTAAAACCGCTCGCCAAACAAAGTCCACCTTCGTGGACTAGGTATTCAACCGACGAAGGTCGGTTTTGTGCGTGTAGCAGCGGTTTCAACCGCCGCATGCGCGGAAAATTACCAGTGACCGAGACAGTTTCCAGCCCAATCAAGACGCTACCGTCGCGCCGCCTGCCCGTGGCGGTCTGGTCGATCCTGGCGCCCTTGCTCGGCGCGCTGGCGGGGCTGTTGCTGGGTGCGATCCCGATCTGGCTTTCAGGCGCGCATCCACTAACCGCCTATGGGGTAATGCTGACCGGCGCCTTTGGTGGCAGGCGCCAAATCACGGAAACAATTCTGCGTGCCACGCCGCTTTTGATCATGGGGCTCGGCCTAACGGTGGCCTTTCGGGGTCGCGTCTGGAATATCGGCGGTGAAGGCCAATATTTCATCGGCGCGCTCGCCGGTACGGTGGTGGGATTACTCGGGCAAGCGACGCTGCCGGGCGCAGTCTTGATCCCGCTGATGTTGATTGCCAGTCTATTCGGCGGCGCGCTCTGGGCCGGCGTGGCGGCGCTACTGCGTATTCGCTTTGGCATCAACGAAATTATTGTCACGCTGATGCTTAACTATATTGCCGAATACAGTGTGCTCTACATGGCGCGGCAGCCGTTGCGCGATCCGGAAAGTTTCTTGCCACAAAGCGCCCAGTTGCTGCAAGCGGCGCGCATGCCCACCTTGGTTGGCACGCGCTTGCATGCGGGGATTCTGCTCGCCTTGTTGCTGATCCCCCTCGTCTATCTTTTACTCTGGAAAACACCGCTCGGCTTCCGCATCCGGGCAATTGGCGCCAACCCAGTCGTTGCCTATCACGCCGGCATGAATGTGACGTGGGGCCTCGCCTTTGCGTTACTCTTCAGCGGCGCGCTGGCCGGCATGACGGGACTGATCGAGGTGAGCGCGCTGCACACGCGCCTGAAGGATGGCATCTCTGGCGGCTATGGTTTTACCGGTATTCTCGTCGCTTTGCTGGGCCGGCTGCACCCGATTGGTGTCTTCTTTGCTGCCCTTTTTTTTGCTGCGCTTACGATTGGCGCGCAGACCATGCACAGCGTCTATGGCTTGCCAATCGCCTTGGCGCAGGTGATTCAAGGCCTGGTCGTGCTGTTTGTATTGGCGGCAGATGCGTTGGCACGGCGCTATCTGCGCTAGTTTTGTTGCGCTAGGCATAGGTGCAGTTTGTAACCCATCCGCATTAGGCGAAGCGTTCGACCCAGGTTCAGGGAGCACGCCCCGTGCGGATCTAAGGCACATATTCCCGTGTAGACCCGCACGGGGCGTGTTTCCTCCTCGTTCGGGCTATGTTTAGTTCTCTAAGCTTGAACAAACAGGAATTTTTACCGTAACGATCCAAAGAAAACCAGACATCAACCATGCAAGAACTAAGTCCGCTGTTATCGGCCGCCTTTATCGCAACCTTGCTCACCTCCGGCATTCGCCTGGCGATCCCGATTTTTTTGGCCGCGCTGGGTGAGATTATTACCGAGCGCGGCGGCGTGTTGAATTTAGGTTTGGAAGGTATTATGCTGGCCGGGGCGCTGGCTGGCTTTATGGCCGCCTATTATGCAGAACAGTCGGGTAGTCCGCTGCTGGTGGGGCTGGCGCCCTGGTTGGGGATGCTGGCTGGCAGCGGCGCGGGCCTGTTGATGGGGTTGATCATGGCGGTGCTAGCCGTTTCGTTGCGCACCGATCAAGTAATTGCCAGCATTACGCTGGTGATTGTGGGCGAAGGGGTGACAACCTATGTCTTCCGCCAACAATTTGCTTCGCTCACTGCGCGCGTCAGCAGCCTGCCCGCGCTGCCGATTCCCTTCTTGTCTGATCTACCCTTCGTGGGCCAGGTGCTCTTTACGCACGACATGATGACTTATCTCAGCCTGGCGCTTTTAGGGGCGGCTTGGTACTTCCTCTATCAGACCACCTGGGGGTTAAACCTGCGTGCGGCCGGCGAACACCCGGCCGCAGCGGATACATCCGGGGTGAACGTCAACGCTGTTCGCTACGCGGCGGTGCTGATTGGGGCCGCCTTTGCCGGATTGGGTGGCGCGGTCTTGACGGTGGCGCAACTGGGCATTTTCAACGAAGGCATCACGGCCGGGCGCGGCTGGATCGCGGTGGCACTGGTGATCTTTGCGCGCTGGCGGCCTGAACTGGCCTTTGTCGGCGCGCTGCTTTTTGGCATTGCCAACGCCCTGCAATTTCGGATCCAAGCGCTCAACATCGAAGCTATTCCCTACGAATTACTCCTGATGCTGCCGTATGTACTGACGATTTTGGTACTTTTACGCGGTGTGCGCAGAGCAGAAGCGCCAGCGGCGTTGGGGCGGCCTTATGTCAAGGAATAATTAGCATATAACTTACGGCGGCTGAGCTTGTCGAAGCCGGCTTCGCGCCCAGCGGGTGCCCGCTCAGCCGCCGTAAGAACTCTCATTTTGTGTAAGTCCTGTAACATTCACTTTTCAGCAAAGATCAGTTCACTGGCGTGCTGGAGCACAAGCACTGCCGCCCCGATCGCACCGGCATCAAAGCCCAATGTGCTGTTGACAATCTTCGTTGCCGAGAGCGGGTAGGCCATCGCACGCCGGCGCACTTCTTCCAGTAGCGGGTCCAACAAAACTTGGCTGATCTGGCCCATCGGTCCGCCGAGAATGATCAACTCGGGATTAAAGAGATTAACTAGATTGGCAATTGCAATACCCAGGTAAACGGCCGTTTCTGCCACAATCGTGCCGGCCAATCCATCCTGTTGCGCCGCAGCCTGAAAGACCATTTCTGCCGTCACCCGTTCGGGATAGTGGCCGGCCAGGCTATGCAACAATGTATTACTCTCCTCGCGCATGCGTGCGCGCGCCCGATCGGCAATCGCCGGTTCCGAGACTAATTGTTGCAAGCAGCCGCGGTTGCCACAGCGGCAAAGTGGACCATCAGGCACAATGGTAACATGGCCTAATTCGCCAGCGCTAGAATTAGCACCCACATAGAGCTCGCCGGCATGGACAATGCCCGCCGCAATACCGGTGCCAATCGAGATGTAAATAATCTCCTGTAAACCACGACCGGCGCCGTACCAATATTCAGCCAAGGCGCCCACCTTGCTGCGATTGGCGACAAAGGTGCGCAACCCCAGCTTTTCCTCGACCATGGCCCGGATCGGCACTTCGAACCAGCCCACATCGACGGCTGTCTTGATCACACCCGAGACCATATCCACCAGGCCAGGTGTGCCCAGCCCGATCGCAGGCAAGATCTGCGCCGGATCAACCTTGGCCATAATCGCTTTGACGCCTTCCGCCAGCGTCGCTACGGCCGTCTCCGGCGCAGGATCAGGGATTGGCACGTCTAGCCGGTGCAGCACTTTGGCATCCAAGTTGGTGACAACAATCCCCCAGCGGTGATCGACCATGCGCGCGCCGAGGGCATAGGCAGCATCCGGATTGAACTCCAGTAGAGCGGGCGGACGACCACCGGTCGAATCGCCCAACCCCACATGCTGCGCCACGCCAGCGCGCAGCAGATCCTCCATCAATAAAGAAATGGTCGCGCGACTTAAGCCCGTCTCTTGGGCCAAATCCGGACGCGAGAGAATGCGTGTGCGTTTCAAAATTTCAAAGGCACGGCTGCGATTAATTTCTTTGAGTAGCTCTGGTTGGCCAATCCGTTGATCCAAGATGTTGTCCTATAGAAGTTGTCGGGGAGTAGCGCTTTATTCTATCATAACGGTTGCTAAATCTTTGTTAACGATTCAGGCTAAACCACTACAACAGATTCAGAAAACAGCAGATTTGTGCCTGATCGCATCTGCTGTTTTCGGGGTACCCCCCCGGGCTTTGTTGTCGTGTTAGGTGAAACTCACTAACGCATTGTTTATGCCTCATTTAAACTACTTTGTTTACCCTATTGACAAAGTTATATTATAATGTTATGCTATTAGCATCGATTGTCAAATATTTTACCCCCTTACGTAGGATAGTGAATGATGTACATCACGTTTGTATTGCGTTATCCCCCTAGCCGTGATGCTACATTTTGTCTTGCTCGCTGATGGTTATGCACACGGTTGTTTGGAAACCGGGCTAGCGACTTGATGAAGCATGCCATTTCCAAATTCACTCCGTTCAATTTTTCCACCCACATCGACAGGAGAGATCATCATGCAAAACAACCAAAGTCCTTTACAAATCAATGGGCGGTACAGCCGACGCGCTTTTCTACGGCTGTCTGGGATGGCGGCGGGCAGTATCGCGTTGGCCGCCTGTGGCTTTTTGGATCTGTAGGTTGTCAATGGCATGGCCGCGTTAGACTTATTTGACCATTTGCCGAATAATGAGCTTGTCGAAGAAAATCAGGTCTTTCAAAATCGAATGGGGCAGGGGTTTTCGCCCGCACCGACGTGGGGCCTGAATGCAACCGAGGGTGGGCGCGGGATGAGCATGGGCGATCTGGATAATGATGGCGACCTTGATATTGTCGTCAACAATCTATTGCGCCCAGCCAAACTTTTCGAGAATCAACTGTGCGGCGGGGCCAGTTTACAGGTAGATTTGGCCTGGCCAGAGAGTAAAAACAGCCATGCCTTGGGTGCGCAATTGATTTTGCACACCGACAAAGGCAATCTGACCCGCGACGTGCGGGCAGTCAGCGGCTATCTATCGGGCGACCCCACGCGTGTTCACTTTGGTTTTCCTGCTGACGCCGTATTAACTAGCTTGGACATTCATTGGCCGGATGGCGCGACGTCGACCATCGACGCGCCGGCAACCGGCATTTTGCAAATTACGCGCCAATAACATTGAAGAGGAGACAAAATGGAAACGTATACCCAACCACCAGGCCGCCCCGTCCGCATTGTCAGCCTGAGCTTCTACGACAAACCGCTGGTAGAAATTGCCGCCCTTGTTGATCGCGAGGCCGCGGCAGGCGTCGATTTGATCGTGCTGCCCGAAACCTGGAATATGCAATATAAAAACCAGCCCGAAACTCTGGCTGGTCCCACGGTGACCACAATGGCAGCCCTCGCCCAACGCCATCGCACCTATATTGTCTGCCCGATCGACCGTCAAGATGGTGACCGTCGTGTCAACTCGGCGCTGCTGATCGACCGCCTGGGGCGCGTGGTTGCCATTTATGACAAGGTCTATCCCTACTGGTCGGAATTTGATGTCACGCCTGCAGTGCAGCCGGCCTTGACCGCGCCAACCGTCTATCAAGCCGATTTTGGGGCGATTGGTATGGCGATCTGTTTTGATGTCAACTTTCCCAGCGTCTGGCAAGCCTTGGCCGACCAAGGCGCGGAACTTGTGGCCTGGCCCAGCGCCTATTCGGCTGGCACATCGTTGCAAGCCCATGCACTCAACCACCATTACGCAATTGTTACTTCTACCTATACCAAAGATTGCATCGTCTACGACATTACTGGCCAAGAAATCCTCTATGAAAAGAGTGATGAGATCAACATCAGCCGCATTACGCTGGATCTGGACCGCGGTATCTATCATGAAAATTTTAACGTGGCCAAACGCGACCGTTTGTTAGCCGAGCACAGCGAAGAAGTGGTGTTGGAGCAGTGGTTGTCGCGCGAGCAATGGTTTGTTTTAAAAAGCACGCGACCCGGGGTCAGCGCCCGTGCCTTGGCCCACCAATACGGGCTGGAAGAATTACGCGATTATCTGACCCGTAGCCGGCATGAAATTGATCGAATGCGCGACGCGGTATGCACCGAGCAGCCAATGCCAGCACGCGCGTTGACCAGTACAGTGGGTCGGGAATAGTTATACATAGGACTTACGCACCGGGAACGCCGGCATCTTGCCGGCCTGCCGCCAGAGATGGCGGCGCTCCCGGTGCGTAAGTCCTAATACGATTAAGTCATACTCCCTTCTAGCTAGGGGAAAGAAAGAAGAAGGCCCGATTATGCTTGATTCGCAGCCCTCGATTTTGGTAACGCTGCGCCCCAGCCTGTACGCCGAGTTGTTTTCAGCCGAAAGTGACCAGACGTTGCGCGGTTTGGGTGCGGTTGATTTTCACGACCAAGAACAGAATTTCAGCGCCCAGGCGTTAGTCGATCAGATCAGTGATTATGATGTGGTCATTACTGGCTGGGGCACCCCGCGCTTTAGCGACGAAGTGCTAGCCGCCGCCAGTCGGCTCAAGTTGATCGCCCACTCGGCGGGCAGCATCAAACAGATGTTGCCACCGCCCGTCTTTGCGCAGGGAATTGTGGTGACGCATGCGGCGGTGGCGATTGCACCGGCCGTGGCAGAAATGAGTATTCTGCTGATCCTGTTAAGCTTGCGCCAGGTGCATAAACTCGACCGCAGTTTAAAAAACGGTGAACCGTGGGCAGCCACCAAACCAATCGCGATGGGCCAAGAGTTGGTCGGGCAGCGCGTCGGTGTGATCGGCGCAGGCTATACCGGGCGCTGTGTGATCCAGTTGTTGCACGGGTTCAAGACTGAGATTTGGGTCTACGATCCCTACCTGACTACCGAGCGGGCGGCGGAGTTGGGTGTGCGCAAATCCGAGCTCGATGAGCTGCTGGCCAGTTGCCCGATTGTCACGTTGCAAGCACCCCCTACCAAAGAAACCCATCACATGATTGGCGCACGTGAGCTGCGCTTGTTGCAAGATGGCGCCATCTTCACGAACACCGCGCGCTCACATTTGGTCGATCAGGCAGCCTTACTCGCCGAGTTGCAAACCGGTCGTTTTCAGGCGGCATTGGATGTCTTCGATCAAGAACCGCTGTCGGTGGATAGCCCCTTCCGCCAACTAGACAATGTGATCCTCACCCCGCATGTGGCAGGCGCGTCGCGCCAGGCGCGTTGGCGGCAGGGTCGCACGATTGTCGAAGAGCTTCAGCGCTTCGTGGCGGGTGAACCACTGCGTCATCAAGTAAGCGCGGCGATGTTGGAAACAATGGGCTAAAAATTAATCGCTCATCAGGGGAAAGTGTGCAAACCAGTGTTTGCACGCTTTCGGCTGATGAGCGAAA